>JAVHRE010000319.1:1522-13091 GCA_036171495.1 Bacteroidales bacterium | reverse complement strand
TTTTGGTATTCTTCATAAGTAATTAACCCGATAGGATATTTATATTAAATAGAGTCTGTCCATAAAGTCAAAGATTTTCAAAAATGAAAGCCCCAAGCCTCAAATCTCAAGTCCCAAATCTCAAGAAAAAAAATGCCATTAACCATTGTCTATTAGTCATTTGTGATTTGTTATATTTTTTCTTTTTTTCTTGGAATTTGAGATTTGGAATTTGGGACTTTTTACTATTTATGATATTATAGACAGACTCTAAATAGAGTTTGTCCGTAATGTCAACTTAATATTTTCATTTTAGATTTCGGACTTTTGATTGAGTAAAAGAACTTTCCGAAAGTTTGCTAAGCCTCTTGCTGTGATAACTTTCGGAAAGTTTAAATTCACAAACTTGAAATTATCATAAACTTTTGAGTTTACTCGTGCAACTCGTCAGATTTTAGGTTTTACAATTTTAAAATCGAGAAATCTTTTTTGAATATTTATTTTTGCAACAATAATCCTAATTGGGTCACCCAAGCGATATTGTTTGTTTTTATGTTTGCCATAAATTAAGTATTTTTTCTCATCGAAAACATAAAAATCGTCATCAAGTTCGCGTAGAGATATCATTCCCTCGCATTTATTTTCAATTATTTCAACATAAATTCCCCATTCGGTAACACCCGAAATAACGCCATCGAACTCCTGCCCAATTTTATCGCTCATATATTCAACTTGTTTGTACTTTGTTGAGGCACGCTCGGCATTTGCTGCAACTTGTTCCATTTCAGACGAATGTTTGCATTTTTTTTCGTATTCATTAGCATTAACACTTTTACCTTTGGCAAGATAATGAGCCAACAATCTGTGAACCATCATATCGGGATAACGCCTAATTGGCGAAGTAAAATGAGTGTAATATAAAAATCCCAATCCATAATGCCCAATGTTATTTACAGAATATTCGGCTTTTGCCATTGCTCTAATTGCCAAGTTTTCGATAAAAGTTTTTTCGGGTTTACCTTTTAATTCAATTAAAAGTTTATTTATTGAACCAGCCACAGCCTTATCGGAACCAAAATTTACTTTGTAACCAAATGTTTTTATGTAATTTGCAAAAGAACGAAGCTTTTCGGAATCGGGCTGGTCGTGAATTCGGTAAACAAATGTTTTTGCTGCTTTTTCGTCTTTCTTTTTTCCAACAAACTCGGCAACTTTTTTATTTGCAAGTAACATAAATTCTTCAATCAACTTATTTGAATCTTTGCTTTCTTTAAAATAAACACTTAGTGGTTTTCCGTTTTCATCTATTTTAAATTTTACCTCAACTTTATCGAAACCTATAGCACCATTTTTAAATCTAATGTTACGAAGTTTTACAGCAAGATTTTGCAATGTTAAAATCTCACTGCTAAAATCACCATTACCTGTTTCTATTATCTTTTGAGCTTCATCGTAATTAAACCTCCGGTTTGAATTGATGATAGTTCTGCCAAACCATTCGTTTATTAATTTTGCATTGTTGTCGAGTTCAAAAACTGCTGAAAAGGTTAGTTTATCTTCGTTCTGACGAAGCGAACAAAGCTCGTTTGATAATTTTTCGGGAAGCATTGGCACAACCCTATCAACTAAATAAACCGAAGTTGCTCTTTCGTAAGCCTCATTATCTAATGTTGAATTTTCTGACATATAATATGTTACATCGGCAATATGAACGCCAACTTCCCAATTCCCATTATCAAGTTTTTTAATGGAAAGTGCATCGTCAAAATCTTTTGCATCTTCGGGGTCAATTGTAAACGTTGTTACATTTCTAAAATCGCGGCGAGCTGAAATTTCACCCGAAGGAATTTTTGTGGAAATTTGTTCGGCAGCTTTTTCAACATCCTTCGAAAATTTTGAAGGTAAATTAAATTCGGCAAGTATAGCGTGCATTTCAACATTGTTTTCGCCGGCATTACCGAGCACTTCAATAACTCTTCCTAATGGACTTTTACTTTTTCGGGGCCATTCTTCAATTTGCACAATTGCTTTTTGACCGTGTTTTGCATTATTCAAATTTTTTGAAGGAATAAAAATATCATAAGGCATGTTTCTTCCATCGGGAATTAAAAACGCATAAGTGCCTGATATTTCGACTATACCAACAAACGTATTTGTTGTTCGTTTAATTATCTCAACAACTTCGCCTTCGAGCAAATCGGGACGACGGCGGGCATATAAATAAACTTTTACCATATCGCCAGATAAAGCATGATTTAAGTTTTTTTGCGAAATAAATATTTCATCAGTTATTTCATCAGAAATAATTTTTCCCTCTCCATTTCCTTTAAGTTCCACAATACCATTTATATAACCTTTTGGCGAAGTTAATTTATACTTCCCGGTATAAACTTCTTCTAATATTTTAAATTCGGTTAAATCTTGTAAGGCTAAAATAACCAACTGTTTTTCAAACTCTTCTGATATATCTAATTTATTACATAACTGCTTGTAATTGAATGTTTGCGAAGGATTATTGCTGAACAATCCGTGTACCAATCCTTTTACGGTTTTTTTGTTAAGCTGGTGTTTTTGTTTTTTTAACTTTTTTGACATTATATATTTTTTATTATATGCAAAGATTGTAAATATTAATTAATTTTGTGTAAAACAATTTTTAAATGAAACATTCATGACTAAAAAAGACATACGACTTGTTCCGATTTATCGGAAAGGAAATGATTATATTTGCATCCAACATTAATAGATTTGACAACTTTTTAAAAGTTGTCAAATCTTTAATATCAACTAATTAATAAAATATAAACGCATGAAAGTTAACATTACATTATTATTACTTTTAATTAGCAAATTAATAGTTGCTCAAGAAGTTACTTTTGAAGGCATTGATACTAAAAATGATACTACTTATTTAAAAGGCACTACTGAACCATTTACAGGCAAAGTTGTTGCCTTTCAAACAAATGGTAAGAAATCAATTGAAATTGAATATAAAAACGGAAAAGAAACTGGAACAAATCGTTCCTGGTATCCTAATGGTAATTTGATGAACGAAACGCAGCTAACAAATGGTAAAATTGATGGTTTGTGGATTGATTATTACGATAATGGACAAAAACAAAATGAAGTTACTTATGAAACTGATTATATGAACGGCTCGTGTACACGTTGGTATAAAAACGGAAAAATAAAAGAACAAGGTAATTATGTGCATTGTCGTGAAAATGGAAAATGGATTTATTATTTTGAAAACGGACAAAAACAAAGTGAAGGAGAATATAATAAAGCTGAAAAAGTTGGAACATGGACTGAATGGAATGAAAAAGGAGAAATAATTAAAACGGAGAAACATTAACAACAATTAGAAGTCCCCTTTATACAAGAAACAAAAAAACAAAAACAAAGTTTTTGAAATCTCGGAAATCAAAGAGTCCCAAATGTGCTGGGTGATTGTTTTCAAACTTAAAATAATGCTAAAATATTTAGTCATCCTGAGGTTCCCTAAGGATGACATCGTTTCAATATTTTATTTATTATTCTTCAAAACCTCCAACCCACAATCCAATATTTTTTCTGAATATAATTTTTCGCCATCAATTTTTGGTGCTTTCAAACCCTTTTCAAATTTAATATTTCCTGTAAAAATACGGGCTTCGTCCCACAAATTTTTGTTTATAAAAGAATTTAATGTAAACAAACCACCTTCAATTATTACAGATTGGATATTAAGCTTATACAATTCGTTTAATAAGTTTTCTTCGAAATTTTGAGCAAAATTTAAACTGCAATATTTTATATTATCTACAGTATTTGAATAATTTGTTATTTCAGTTATAATAATAGTTTCAGCATTTTTATTAAATACTTTTAAATTTAATGGAAGTGAAAGATTTCTGTCAATAACAATACGTAAAGGATTTTTACCATTATAACATCTTGCTGTTAATTCAGGATTATCGTTTATTGCTGTTTTTGTTCCAATTAAAATTGCCTGTTCTTCGGTTCTCCATTTATGTACAAGAGTTCTGCAGGTTTCGTTTGTAATCCAATTAATATTCGGAACATTGTTATTTCTTTTCACGTCAATAAATCCATCTTTAGTTTTTGCCCATTTTAAAATTATGTATGGTCGCTTTTTATTGTGAAAAGTAAAAAAACGGCGGTTTTCCCATTCATATTCATCTTTTAATATGCCAGTTTTTACTTCAATTCCTGCATTTCTCAACATGTTTATTCCTTTACCCGAAACTTGCGGATTTGGATCGTTGCATGAAATTATAACTCGTGGAATGCCCGTTTTTACAATTAAGTCGGCACATGGTGGCGTTTTTCCAAAGTGCGAACAAGGTTCGAGTGTTACATAAAGTGTCGAATTTTTTAATAATTCTTTGTTTTTTACTGCATTTATTGCATTTACTTCGGCATGAGCTTCGCCGCATTTTTGATGATAACCTTCGCCAATAACTTTGTTATTATGAGTTATTACACAACCAACTATAGGGTTTGGCGAAGTGTTGCCTAATCCTAATTTGGCAAGCTCTATACAACGAAACATAAATTTTTGGTCGTAATTCATTTGTTATTTTTTATCTTTGAAAAATGTCAGAAACTTTATCGTCATATTATAACTCGTTGGTTGATAACTTAAAAGCTATTTATTCTGAAAACGAATCTAAAAGTATTGCTTTTATTGTTGTTGAACATTTGCTTCATTTTTCAAAATTCAAATATACCGAAAATAAAAATATGCCCTTTCCAGTTCCTCAAATTAATAATTGGAAAAACATTGAAAGTCGTTTATTAAATTATGAACCAATACAATACATTATTGGCAAAGCACCTTTTTACGGATTAGATTTTATTGTAAATAAAAATGTGCTAATTCCCCGACAAGAAACTGAGGAATTAGTGCAATTAATTTTATTAGAAAACAAAGATCGTAAAATAAAAATAATAGATGTTGGTACAGGTAGTGGATGCATTGCTATAACATTAAAAAAATATTGCGAAGAATTTGATGTGTTTGCAACCGATATTTCTGATGCTGCTTTGCAAGTTGCTAAACAAAGTGCTAAAGATAATAATGTTATAATAAATTTTGTTAATGATAATATTCTTGACTCAAAAATTATTAGTTCCAACAAATTTGAAATTATAGTTAGCAATCCACCTTATATACCAGAAAGCGAAAAAATTAAGATGCATAAAAATGTTAAAGATTTTGAACCTGAAATAGCACTTTTTTCGCCAGAAAACGAACCTCTAAAATATTACAAACATATTGCAGAATTTGCTTGCAAACATTTAGAAGAAGATGGATTAATTTATGTTGAGGTTCACGAGAAATTCGCAAAAGAGGTTGTTTTATTATTTGAAGTATATGGATTTGTTGATAATAAAGTAATTAATGATATTAACGAAAAACCTAGATTTGTAAAATCAAAATTTGTGTTAAGTTGACAAATTACGAATTTTATATTACCCGAGCAATGAACTGGTGCAGTCGCAGGGAATTGTGTGCCAGCGAAATTCGTCTTCGTTTAAAAAAATTAGAAGTTGACGACACGTCAATAAAAAAAATTATTGTCAAACTTATTGAAGAAAATTTTATTAACGAAGAACGCTTTGTACATGCATTTGTAAATGACAAATTAAAATTTCAAAAGTGGGGAATAGATAAAATTAAAAATGCTCTTTATTTAAAAAAAATTTCTTCTGAATTAATTAATGAAGCTATATCTGAAATTGATAAAAGCGATTATTTGAATAGGTTAACAGAAATCGCAAAACAAAAGGTAAAATATATTAAGGCAAATTCAGATTTTGAAATAGAACAAAAATTATTGCGATTTTTAGCTTCAAAAGGTGTTTCGGGTGAAGATGCTTATAAAGTTTTAAAAAATATAAAAAAGTTGGATTAAATTAGTCGTTTCAAACGCTGTATTTTAAATCACAAAAAGATATGATTTTGAAATTAATAAAAAAAAACATAATTTTACATCATAATATTATGCTTTAAAAATTCTTTTATAAACAACAAAATTAAATTAACTAAAAACAAAAGAAATATGATAGACAATGAAATGAAAGCATTAGGAATGCTCGAAACCAGAGGTTTTACTGCTATGGTTGAAGGAGCAGATGCAATGGTAAAAGCTGCAAAAGTAGAACTTGTTGGTTTTGAAAAAATTGGTGGTGGTTATGTAACCGCAATAGTAAGAGGTGACGTAGCTGCTGTTAGAGCTGCTGTTGATGCCGGAACAATGGCTGCCGAAAAAGTTGGCGAAGTTGTTTCAACTCATGTAATTCCACGTCCGCATAATAATGTTGACTCAGCTTTACCTCTTAGTAATAAATTAATTAAGAAAGGAAAATAATTATGGTTGATTTAAGAACGTATATTTTTTTAGATTCCTTACAACTTCAAATGGCATCGTATCTCTCAACAGTTTCGAGAGGATATCTTCCTGTTGGCGGACAAGCTTGTTGCGTAATTGAAATTGCACCGGGAATTGAAATTAATAAACTAACTGATGTTGCTTTAAAAGCTACACACGTAACTCCCGGAATGCAAATAGTAGAAAGAGCTTATGGAATGCTCGAAGTACATTCCGACAGTCAGGGCGATACCCGAATGGCAGGTCAAGCAGTTCTTAATGCAATTGAGAAAAAAGAAGAAGACCGGCTTCGTCCAAGAATTCTTACAAGCCAGTTAATTAAAAATGTTGAAGACCATCATGCCCAGCTTATAAATAGGACAAGGTATGGTAATATGATATTAAGAGGCGACACATTGTTTATTCTTGAAGTAGAACCAGCAGGATACGCGTATTTTGCTGCAAATGAAGCAGAAAAAGCCGCCAGAATAAATATTATTGAAGTTAACGGTTTTGGTAAATTTGGCAGAGTTTACATTGCCGGCGAAGAAGCCGAAGTGTTAGAAGCCAAAACAATTGTAGAAAAACGTTTAAATGAAATAACAGGAAGAAAAGAATATTAATAAAAATAACAAGGAGAAAAAATTATGAATGATAACAGTGAAGCATTAGGAATGATTGAAACAAGGGGCTTTGTTGCAATGGTTGAAGCATCAGATGCAATGGTAAAAGCTGCTAAAGTTGAACTTATTGGATTCGAGAAAATTGGCGGTGGTTATGTTACCGCAATTGTTAGAGGTGATGTGGCTGCTGTAAGGGCTGCTGTTGATGCAGGTACACGCGCTGCCGAAAAAGTTGGAGAAATTGTATCAACTCATGTAATTCCACGACCACATAGCAATGTTGACTCAGCATTACCTTTAAGTAAAAAAACAACTAAGTAAAAATAACATATTACGATTTATAATGTTATTAATTTTTAAATCGTAAATCAAAAATCATAAATCCTTAATTAAGATGATTTTAGCAAAAGTTATTGGAACTGTAGTAGCTACTCAAAAAGCTCAGAAAATGGAAGGAATAAAACTTCTTCTGTTAGAGAAAATTGACCCTGTAACTATGAAAGGGAAAAATGATTTTGTAGTTTCTATGGACAGTGTTGGAGCAGGAATTGGCGAAATAGTATTTTACGTTTCGGGCAGTGGTGCAAGATGTACAAATGTAACAGAGGGCAAACCAACTGATTCTACAATTGTTGCAATAGTTGATTTTATCGAGAAAGATGGTAAATATACTTACCAAAAAGATTAAGAAAAATGGGCATTGTTAACTATGTATAGATTTCATTTTTTTGTCATGTTGAGTGATTAGCGAAACATCTATTCTTCAGAGTGAAATAGATTCTTTACGGAGTTTATACTGAACGAAGTGAATGTACTCAAAATGACAGTAGCAAAGGATTCAGAATAACATAAAACATTAGTTAGTTACCAATGCGAAAGAAAAAATCAAATTATAAAAATTCAATTATTCAAAAAATTACAATTCACAGTGAGCCAGACATTTTTAAATCTTCACCTCAATGAAACTAAAACTAGATAATAAAAACGATACATTATATTTCCGTTTAGATGATGGAAAAATTGTTGACTCTGAAGAGGTTAAAAAAGGAATTATTCTTGATTTTGATGAAAATAACAATGTTATTGAGATACTAAATGTAAGTAAGCGTATTCCTTGCAATTAATCTTAAAATGCTACAATATGAAACATTTTAAATTTCAAGAAAAATAATATGAATTTAGCTAAAGTTGTTGGAACAGTTGTTAGTACCGTAAAGAATGACGGCATCAAAGGCTCAAAATACCTTTTGTTGGAAAAATGTAATCAATCCGGCGAAAAAAAAGGAGATTATTTAGTTGCCCTTGACTTAGTTGGAGCAGGAAACAATGAAATGGTGTTTATTGCAGAAAGTACATCTGCCAGAGAAACTCCTATAACAATTAACAAACCTGTTGATGCAATAGTTATAGGAATTGTTGATTTAATAGATGAAAACGATAAAGTAGTTTATAAAAAATAATATTTCCTTATTTCTTGAAATTTGTAACTTGGAATTTGGATTTTGGAATTTGTAACTTGAAATATGGGGATAACAGTTTTAGGCGTTTTAGAATTTAGCAGCATAGCAATTGGCATAAAAGCTCTTGACGATATGGTAAAAATCGCACAAATTAATATCATTGAAGCAAGAACTATTTGTCCCGGAAAATATATTATTGTTTTTAGTGGCGATGTTGCCTCTGTTGAATATTCATTTAAAATGGGTTCTGAAACAGGAAAGGATTATTTAGTTGACAGTCTTTATTTACCGATGGTTCATCAGGATGTTGTTCCTGCTATTGGTAATATAATAAAAACTTCCGATTGGAATTCGTTAGGTATAATTGAAACATTGTCAGTAGCATCAAGTATCGAAGCAGGCGATATAGCTGCCAAAACAGGAAATGTGAAAATTATCGAGATAAGACTCGCAATTGGTTTTGGTGGAAAATCTTATGTAAAAATGATGGGACAATTAGATGCAGTTGAAGCAGCAATGTCTGTTGCAACTGCAAAAGTTAAAGAAAAAGAGCAATGGTGCATGGACGTTATAATTCCGCAGCCACATAATGAAATCAAAAAGTTTTTTATGTAATTTGAACATTTAAAATGGATAATACTGAACAAAATGTAAGAAAATTAGTTGAAGAAGTTATTAAAAGTATGAATCTTACTTCAACAAATGTAAATAGTGAAAAAAAACTTGGAGTATTTTCAAATTTGAATCAAGCTGTTGATGCTTCATTTATTGCTTTCAAAGAGTTTACAAAATTATCGTTGGAAATCAGAAAGAAAATTATTACCAATATTCGTAAGACCTCTAAGGAGTACAACGAAATTTTATCGAAAATGGCACACGAAGAAACAGGAATGGGAAGATGGGAAGACAAAGTAATAAAAAACGAACTTGGAATTAATAAAACCCCTGGTGTAGAAGATATTGTATCGGAAGCATTTACCGATGACCATGGACTAACTCTTGTCGAAAGAGCTCCTTATGGAGTAATCGGTGCAATAACACCGAGCACAAATCCAACAATTACAATTATCTGTAATGCAATAGGAATGCTTGCTGCCGGTAATGCAGTTGTTTTTAATCCACACCCATCAGCAAAAAAAGTTTCAGCATCACTTATTAGTCTGTTAAATACTGCTATTATTGAAGCTGGCGGTCCTGTTAATTTAATTTCCTGTATTGATGAACCAACAATTGAATCGGCTAAAGAATTAATGTGTCATAAAAAAATTGCAATAATGGTTGTTACCGGAGGTCCTGCAGTTGTAAAAACTGCTATGAACAGCGGAAAAAAAGTGATTGCCGCCGGTCCCGGAAATCCTCCGGTTGTTGTTGATGAAACTGCAAATATCACTAAAGCCGCTAAAGATATTGTTGATGGTGCAAGTTTCGATAATAATGTGATTTGTATTTGCGAAAAAGAAGTAATAGTTGTTGAATCAGTTGCCTCTCAATTAAAAGAAGAAATGAAAAAGAATGGTGCTTATGAACTAACAGGCGACCAAATTACAAAAATCACACAATTAATAATTTCTGAACCAGGCGGACCTGGACACGAAGGTGCTGCAAATAAAAAATACATTGGAAAAAATGCCGATTTTATTGCTAATGGAATTGGGTTAAATGTTCCTTCTTCAACAAGACTTTTAATTTGCGAAGTAGGAAAAGACCATCCATTGGTTTGGACAGAGCAGTTAATGCCGGTTATGCCTATTGTTCGTGTAAAAGATGTTGATACTGCTATTGATTTGGCTGTTGAATGTGAACACGGATTCAGACATACAGCCATGATGCACTCATTAAATATTGCAAAACTCAGCAAAATGGCAAAAGTTATGAATTGTTCAATATTTATTAAAAATGGACCAAGCTATGCAGGTTTAGGATTTGGTGGAGCAGGATTTGCTTCGTTTACTATTGCAAGCCCAACAGGCGAAGGCGTTACAAGAGCAAGAACTTTTACAAGAGAAAGAAGGTGTACACTTGTTGATTATCTGAGAATAATATAAATGTGTTCAAGTGTTAATGTGTTCAGGTATGCATGTTTCTATGTATTCGAGTTATTGAGTATTAAAAATTAAAAATGGCTAAGATAGATAGGTTTGAAGATTTACATTGTTGGCAATCGGCAAGAGAATTAGTAAAATTTATTTATTTAATTTGTTTAAAAGGAAAATTATCAAAAGATTTTGATACACAAAGACAAATGAAAAGAGCGGGTTTATCAACGATGAATAATATTGCAGAAGGTTTTTCACGATTTTATAAAAAAGAATCTATTCGTTTTTATGATATTTCGCAAAGTTCCGCAGCCGAAGTTAAAAGTATGTCTTATGTTTTAGAAGATTTAGAATATATTGAACAATGCGATATAATTGAGCTTAGAGAAAAAAGTGAAAAAACAAAAAATTTAACTTTGGGGTTTATTAAATATTTAAACAGTTGTGGTCTTAAAAATAACATGAACACTTGAACACATTCTAACATAAACACAATAAAAATGAAACTAGGCAGAGTAATAGGACGAGTAGTAAGCACCGTTAAAGTAGAATCTTTAGAGGGGTTAAAGCTAATGCTTGTTCAGCCTCTTGATGAAAAACTGAATAATGTTGGTGATGCTTTTATTGCTGTTGACACAATTCAATCGGGTATTAGCGAATTAATTTATTATGAAGTAAGTAAAGAAGCAAGCAGAATTTTAGAAACGGTAATGAACCCATGCGATGTTGCAATTATGGGCATTGTTGATGAAATAGACATTGAACAAAAAAAAGTAAAAAGTTAGAAGTTAGAAGTGATAAGTTAGAAGTGATAAGTTAGAAGTGATAAGTTAGAAGTTAAAACAATAGAAATACATAGAAATAGATTGAAATACCTTTTTGTCATGTTGAGTGATTAGCGAAACATCTTTTCTTGAAATGCAATTATGAGAAATAAATAGAAATAAATAGAACAATAAACAATAAACGATTTCACCCTTGTGTGTTGGATTGTGTGTAAGCGAAGGGGGTAGGGGGATGAAACTTGAAACAATAAACGTAGTACATTGAAATTAATTGAAATAGATAGAAATAGATAGAAATAGATAGAAATA
>JAVHRE010000319.1:0-1422 GCA_036171495.1 Bacteroidales bacterium | reverse complement strand
ATTGGTGCCGACCATGGCTCATACAATTCTAAAGAAATGCTTAAAGTTTATCTGCAAAATATTGGCTATACTGTTATAGATGTTGGAACTAATAACAGCGAAACTAAAGTTGACTATCCCGATTTTGCTTATAGTGTTGCAAAAAAAGTTGTTTCGGGTGAGTGCGACAGAGGAATAATGCTTGATGCAGCTGGTATTGGTTCGTGTATGGTTTGTAATAAAGTTAAAGGAATTAGAGCCGCATTATGCTGGAGCGATAAAACAATAAAAAATAGCCGCGAACATAACAATGCAAACGTTTTAACAATGGGCACAAATCAACATTCTGCTCTTGAATTATGCACAATGGCTAAATTATGGCTCGAAACACGATTTGAAGGTGGAAGGCATTGGCAAAGAATAAATAAAATGATGGCTATCGAAAATAAATATTAATAGATAATGTTTACTAATTACCGATTACTGATTACTTATAACTGATTACAATGGAACAAAACGAAATGATTGACAAAATTACAAAAGAAGTAATGTCGCGATTAAATGACAAAATGAAAGAACAAGTTCATAAATCTGAATCATCAAAAAATTCAAAGCAAATGACAGCGATTGAGTTAGCGGGCTATATTGACCATACTTTATTAAAACCTGAAGCAGTAAAAACTCAGTTCGAAAAATTATGCGACGAAGCACGTACTTACAAATTCAAATCGGTATGTGTTAATTCCTCATGGGTACCTTTTGTTGCCAAAAATTTAAGAGGTTCGGGAATTTTAATTTGTTCGGTTATTGGTTTTCCTTTAGGCGAAATGGACAGCCGAAGCAAAGCATTTGAAGCAAGAACTGCTATATCAAATGGAGCAAACGAAATTGATATGGTAATAAATGTGGGAGCTTTAAAATCGCGTGAATTAAAATTGGTTGAAGAAGATATAAGAACAATTAAACGTGCATGCCGCAGTAATACAGTATTAAAAGTAATAATCGAAACCGGTTTACTTACCGAAGAAGAAAAAATATTAGCTTGTGAAATAGCTAAAAAAGCCGATGCCAATTTTGTTAAAACCTGTACAGGCTTTTCGGGACATGGAGCTACAGTTCAGGATATTGTATTAATGCGACGAATAGTTGGCTCAAAAATGGGAGTAAAAGCAAGCGGTGGAATTAAAAATTATGAGCAAGCTATTGCTTTAATTAATGCAGGAGCAAACCGCTTAGGATGCGGAGCAAGCGTAGCAATTGTAACGGGTGCAAATGTTTAAGGTAATTATTAACGATAAATAAAAGCCATTAAATAAAACAAGAGCAGAGCGAATTATCAAAGCATTTATAAAACTTGTTATTTATGCGAATTAAGGGTTAGATTTTTTAGTTCCGTTAGGAACGGTATATTGGTAGAAAAAATAACCGTAGCCAAAATAGTTC
>JAVHRE010000318.1:0-13180 GCA_036171495.1 Bacteroidales bacterium | reverse complement strand
GAGGGCTCACAACCTATAGATCAATTACAGTAAATGGTGAGGAAATTGAATTTAGCGGCGGATTTACAGACCTTCATACCAGAAGTTATGAAGAAATCTTGAAAGGCAATGGTTTTGGACTTGATGAAGCGTATGGTTCTATAAATACGGTATCTACGATAAGGAATCTTACTCCAATAGGATTAAAAGGAGAGTATCATCCATTCTGTAAAAAAGTAATCAATGGTTAATTTTTTTGTACACGAATCGTCTTTTATAGATGATAATGTGATTATAGGAGAAAACACCAAGATTTGGCATTTTAGTCATGTTTTATCCAATTCCAATATTGGGTCAAATTGTTCTTTTGGCCAAAACTGCGTAATTGGGCCAAATGTAACTATTGGTAATGGCGTTAAGGTTCAAAATAATATTTCTATTTATGAAGGTGTAGAAGTAGAAGATGATGTATTTTTAGGTCCTTCAATGGTGTTTACAAATGTTATAAACCCTAGAAGTTTTATTGTTAAAAAAGAAGAATTCAAAAAAACATTGCTTAAAAAAGGTTGTTCTATTGGTGCAAATGCAACAGTTATCTGTGGCGTGACCATTGGTGAATTTGCTTTGGTGGGCTCAGGTGCCGTTATCAATAAAGATGTAAAACCCTATGCCCTCATGGTGGGTGTACCTGCAAAACAAATTGGTTGGGTGAGTAAAGCGGGCAATACGCTAAAGTTCAACAGTGATAATATTGCTATTGATAACTTTGATAATAGTACATATAAAATAATGAATGAGCAATTAGTAATAATAAACAAATGAAAATAGATTTTGCCAATTTGCAATACCAATATCAGTTATATAAGACTGAAATAGATGAGGCAATTCAAGCTGTTCTTGATAAGTCAAACTATATTATGGGCGAAGAAATAGAGCAGCTTGAAAATGAATTAGAAAAATTTACAGGAGCGCAATATTCCATTAGTTGTTCATCAGGAACTGACGCACTTTTATTAGCCATGATGGCTTTGGATATTAAACCTGGGGATGAAGTTATTACATCGCCATTTACTTTTGTAGCCACGGCTGAAACGATTGCTTTTTTAGGAGCTAAACCAGTTTTGTTGATATTGATGAAAAAACATATAACATTGATCCTTTAAAAATTGAATCAGTTATTACATCCAAAACAAAAGCCATTATTCCCGTTTCTCTTTACGGACAACCTGCAGATTTGGATGAGATTCAAAAAATTGCAGATAAATATAACTTAAAAGTGATAATAGATGGAGCACAATCATTTGGGGCTACTTATAATGGTAAAACTGATAGTAATTTAGGAAATATTTCTATAACTTCTTTTTTCCCGGCAAAACCATTGGGGTGTTTTGGAGATGGTGGTGCCATTTTTACCAATAATAAAGAATTGGCTGATAAAATGAAATCATTGAGACTGCATGGCCAAACAAAAAGATACCACCATCAATATATAGGAATGGGAGGCAGAATGGATACTATACAGGCAGCTGTGTTGAATGTGAAACTAAAGTATTATGAAAAAGATTTAAAGTTACGCCAGGAGGTTGCAGAGAAATATCAGGAAGCTTTAAAAAATAAAAAAAATATCATTTTGCCCAAATTAGTCGAAAACGTTACTTCAGCATGGGCTCAATATTCTATTAGGGTTAAAGACAGAGCAATATTACAGTCTCAATTAAAGGAAGCAGGGATACCTATCGCTGTTCATTATCCCATGCCCTTGCATTTACAAGAGTGCTTTAAGTACCTAGGACATCAAAAAGGCGATTTTCCTATCTCGGAGGCAGTTTCAAATGAGATAATAAGCTTACCGATGAATTCATATCTAACAAATGATGAGGTTGAATATGTATCAAAGATATTATTATCCAATTTTAATTAATATAATTTTTTATTAGATTAAAAGTTGATAAAGCAATATAATTAAAATTCTAAAACGTATTTAAAGTAATTAATTATGACAACAAAAATTAAGAATGTTTTAATATTAGCTCCCCATACTGATGATGGAGAATTAGGAGCAGGTGGATTTATTTCGAAATTAATAGAAGAAGGAGCTAATGTATATTATGCAGCATTTTCAACAGCTTCTGAGTCTATTCCAGTTGGTTTTCCAAGCGACATATTAATTTCGGAAGTAAAGGCAGCGACAAAAGAATTAGGAATTTTGCCTGCCAATCTATTTATTTATAATTATACGGTCAGAAAATTAAATTATGTAAGACAAGAGATTCTTGAAGAATTGATAAATTTGAAAAAAAAAATAGATTTTGATCTCATTTTAATGCCAAGTTTGAATGATATCCATCAAGATCATTCAACTATAGCTAATGAAGGCTTGAGAGCATTTAAAACAAAATCCATTATGAGTTATGAATTAATATGGAATAATTTAACTTTTAATACCCAAGCTTATGTTGAGTTAGAAGAGAGACACGTAAACAGGAAAATTCAAGCTTTAAAACAATATGCTTCACAAGGTCGCAGGGATTATTTAAGTGAAGATTTTATTCGCTCTCTAGCAGTTGTTAGAGGTGTCCAATTTGGAGTTCCCTATGCAGAAGCTTTTGAAGTTATAAGACATGCAATTAAATTATAAATATATGGTAAGTATTAAAGAAATTATAAGTATTCTGAAACCAATTCAAGTAATTGGAAATACTGGGTTAAATGTTAGTAACGCTATACAACTTGATTCCTTAAATAAAAGAAATGATGTAATAATGTGGGCATCTTCTAAAAATAAAAGTTTAATGCTAGAAGTTAAGGTTGGTGTAATATTATGTAATGAAATTGATAATGCTGAAATCAATTCTAATTGTACCTATATTTTTTGCGAAAATCCTAGATTAGCTTTTCAGAAGGTTTTAACTCGTTTTTTTATGCCAAAACATCAAGAGGTAATATCATCAACAGCTATAATTGATGAAACTACAGTTATTGGTAAAAAAGTATTCATTGGCCATAATGTTGTAATAGAAGAGAATTGTACTGTAGGAAATAATACAATAATAAATCATAATACTGTTGTTAAAAAAGGAACACTAATTGGTGACAACGTGATAATTGGTTCCAACAGTGTTATAGGAGGCGTTGGTTTTGGTTATGAAAAAGATGAATCAGGTGAATATGTTTTTATACCCCATATAGGCAATGTAATTATACATGATAATGTTGAAATAGGAAATAATACTTGTGTCGATCGTGCGGTAATGGGTAGTACCATTTTAAATAAAAATGTAAAAGTAGACAATTTAGTTCATATAGCTCATGGCGTTAATATTGGTGAAAATAGTTTAATAATTGCAAATGCTATGATAGCAGGGAGCGTTACTATTGGAAAAAATTGTTGGATAGCTCCGTCATCTTCAATTATTAATCAAAAAACTATAGGGAACAATGTTACCGTTGGAATATCTTCGTTAGTTACTAAAAATATTGAAGATAATAAGACGGTATTAGGTGTTCCAGCTGAAGAAATAAGCGAATCATTAAGGAAAAGAAAAATAATTCAAAATTTAATAATTAGAAATAGCTAATAAATCATATTTCTAGAATGTTTTATTAGTAATTTTATTATTTAGTGCTTGTGTATAGAGAAATCTTTAAAAAACTTAGAAGAAATCAATTTTATAAAGATATAGCTACTTTATCAAGTGGTAGTGTTATTGGTCAATTAATACTTCTATCAGCTATTCCTCTTCTAACTCGTATTTATACGCCTGAAAATTTTGGGATATATGCTGTTTATGTTGGGATTGCTTCAATTGTATCCATATTTACAACAGGTAGATATGAGTTTGCAATAGCTCTGCCAGATTCTGAAAAAGAAGCTGAAAACGTTTTAAAACTAATTTTTGGAATAGGCTCCTTGGTTGCGGTTTTCTACTTAATTTGTATCGTTGGGTATGTTATAATCTCCAATGTCGAAACGATCCACTTTCAATATTTTTTAGAGAATTTTCTGTTTTTAATTCCTATTTCTGCATTTATTGCAGCTGTTAATACGGGGCTTTCCTATATGGTACAACGAAGAAAAATGTATAAAACAGCTTCTTTAAATACTGTATTGCAAAATATAGGGACAGTTACAATAAATATTTTAATAGGAGTTTTTGTAAGTATAAAATGGGGTCTTGTTTTAGGATTAATTGCTGGGCAGATAACATCAATTATATTTCTTTTTTATTCTTTGAAATTTAAAATTTCAATAGTTGAGTATAATTTCAAATCTATTTCAAAAACGGCAAAAAAATATATAAATTTCCCCAAGTTTATGTTGTTTTCAGACCTAGCAGCAATTTCATCACAGCAATTGACACCAATAGTGTTTTCTTTCCTTTTTAATAATTTTATTGTAGGTAATTTCTCAATAGCAAATCGTTTTTTAAGACTTCCTGCTATTGTACTTACCTCATCAGTAGCAAGTGTTTTTCGTAACGATGCTTTAGATGAAATACGGAGAATTGGAAATTGTCATACAATTTATAAGTATACTTTGAAACGTTTATTTTGGCTCAGCTTCCCAATTTTTATAATTATTGCAATCTTTGCTCCATTTTTTTTTAAGTTAATATTTGGTGATGATTGGTTGATCGCGGGTGAAATGGCTCAAATTATAGCAATTATGATGATATTTGATTTTGCGGCACTTCCATTTAATAGTTTGTTTTATATATACAATAAGCAAAATATATTTATGGTTTTGCAAATAATAAATACATTAATAAGTATTGTAATGTTAATATCTGGAAAGTATTTTTTTGATAGTGCATATGCATCCGTTTTACTTTTTTCAATAAGTAATATCTGTTTTAATTGTATTAGCTTATTAATAACATATAATATATCTAAAAAGCCAATGTTTACTTAAACATTAATTTTCCATGATAAAAAATATTTTCTATTCTATCATTTATTCTTCTTTAGTAATATACATATATGTATTTTATTTAAATCCTTTTTTTAATTATTTAGGTTTTGAAATTAATAGAGATATTTATCCTAATTTATTTTTAATTATATTTTTTTCTGTATTACCAATTTTATTTTATAAAGCTTTTCCTAAGGTTTCAAATGTAATATCTGTAATTATTTATGTTTTATTATATGTTCCAACTGTTGCAACATTCGGGTTAGCGTTCAAGGGCCCTGATCTTGAATTGTTGAATGTTTTTATTGTTTTTTTTGCCAGTATGGTTTTGTTGTTTTATTCAAGTAGGCTAAATTTTAAACACAAAAAGTCTAAAATAAAAAATCAAATTTCTATTTATCATATTTTAATTGTAACAACTTTATTTGTTTTGTATTTTGTTATTAGATTTAGCAATACTATGAATTTTGTGTCTTGGGGAGAAGAAATGTATGAATTAAGAAATATAAATTCTAAATTGGGGACTGACTTAATAGCTAGATATCTGACAGGGTGGCTTGTTTATGTTTTTTTCCCAGTACTATTTGTTTATGGACTTATATATAAAAAATATTTATTTTGTTACTTGACAATAATATACACTATACTGATGTATATGATATTAGCATCAAAGTTAGTTTTGCTTTTGCCTTTGATTATTTTGGTGTTTTACAAGATTTTAAATAAAATTAATATTATTTCTTTTTTCAGATTTTCAATTAAATATTTAATTGTTTTATCAATTTTAGTTTTGGTAATTGATTATTTTTTTAGAAACGATAATGCTATTGTTTATTTAGCTTCACTATTATTTTTAAGAACAATAGGCAATGGAGGGCTTCTGAATTTTTGGTATTATGATTTTTTTGCAAATCACCCTTTTACGTATTTTTCACATATTAATTTTATTAATTTTTTAGGAAATGGTTATCCATATGGAAATGACGGTCTAGGTAAGGTGGTGGGGACATATTATTGGGCTTCCGACATGAATGCAAATGCTAATTTTTGGGCTACAGATGGTATTGCCTCATCTGGCATTTATGGTGTTTTGATAATAAGCATTGTTTTATTTGTTCTACTTATTATTATTGACAATATTACAAATTTAAATGAAAATAATTTCTCAATTTTAATTCTTCTTCCATTTATTGCGTCTTTAACTAATACCTCTTTGTTTTCAAGTTTACTCACAGGAGGATTGTTTATAAATATATTTATATTTTATTTTTTAAAAATTCCAAGAGGTTCCAAAAGTTGATTTAGCTAAAAATTTAAAAAATTATGAAAATAGTCATTTTAGGAGATGCATTTGTTGAAAATGCAGATTATCAAATTAATAATTTTATCAAATATTATATTAAAAAAGGACATGAGGTAACCATTATTTGTTCGACTATATTATCAATATTTGATTATTATTCAAATAATTATAATAAATCCATTAAAGAATCAACAAAATCAAAAGGAAAACTAAAAATTATCAGGAAAAAATATTCTCTCAATATCTTATATAAAATAAGGCGTTTTAATAATGTATTAGATATTTTACAGGAAGAAAAACCTGAATTAATATTTGTTGAAGATATTCATTTTAATTTAAATGATGCTGTTCAATATAAGAGAATAAATGGAACATGTAAAATCATAATGAATTTTCATACAGATTTTAGTAATTCTGCAAAGAATTGGTTATCATATATAATTTTGCACAAAGGAATTAGAGGTATATATCTTAATTATTATCTTAAAGATATAAATCGCATTTTTCCTGTAGTGGGGAAAAGTAAATATTTTCTAAAAAAAATGTATGGAATTCCAAACAATAAAATGGAAATTCTTCCTCTTGGTGTTGATTCTGATTTAGTTAATGAAATTTTGAATTCAGATATGCGAGATAAAGTAAGAAACTTATACAATATCCCAAAATCTTCACTTGTTATCTTTACTGGAGGGAAAATGTCTTCAGTAAAACAGACAGACGTATTATTAAAGGCAGTTAATGAATTAAATAATCCTGAAATATATTTGTTTATAGCAGGAAAAATAGACGAATCGAATTCTCAATATCATGATGAATTTATTAAATTAGTTGAATTAAATAAAAACATCATACAACTTGGTTGGATTTCTACCAAAGATATATACAATATAATGTCTGCCTGTGATGTTGCAGTTTTTCCAGCAAGTCAATCTGTATTGTGGCAATATTCTATAGGAATGGGATTAGTTCTTATTGCTGGTAAATATGTAAAATTGAATAATGGTAAGATATGGGAACAAGACATAGAATATCTAAATTTGAACAGTAATATTTTTATTCTACCAGATATGTGTAATAAGTTAAATTTAATAAAAGACTATCTAAATATTTTAAAAGATGATGTTCTTTTATTAGAAAGAATGAAAAAAGGATCCTTATTGACAACTGAACAATTTTTAAATTTTAATTTAATTAGTGAAAAATCTATTAACATAAATAATTAATTTTTTTATATGAATATATACTATTTAAAAACTTTCCTGCAAAAAATATATCCTAAGTTTTTTTACAGGATTTTAAAAAACAAGCAAAGAAACCTGCAAATTCTAAAAAATAGAGAATATTCAGATGAAGAGCCATTAATAAATAAATTTTTAGAGAAATTAGAAATTAAAAATGAAAATAAATTTGCTGTAGATATTGCATCTCAAGATGGTGTTTTAGGAAGTCAAACAATCTTATTGTACAAAAATGGTTGGAAAGGATTGGCATTTGAATTTGATGGTTATTATTTTTCAGTTCTTGCTAAATATTATATAAAATTAAATGATGTACAATTAATAAAATCAAAGATTTCACCCGATAATATTTTAAGTTTTTTAAAAGCGGCTAAATGTCCAATTAATTTTGGATTTTTGAGTCTGGACATTGATAGCTTTGATTATTATATTTTGGATAAAATTTTGAAAAAGTATAGACCGTCTTTAATTTGTTTAGAGATTAATGAAAATATCCCCCCCCCAATAAAATTCACTGTGGAATATGATGAATTTTATAATTGGGATGGATTGTCGTCACATTTTCAAGGACAAAGTATATCAAAAGCTAATGAATTATGTTTAAAATATAATTATAAAATTATTGAATTACATTATAATAATTTGTTTATAGTGCCATTTGAGACAGAAAATTTCTATAGTTTAAGTCCAGAAGATGCTTATGACAAGGGTTATAAATCAAAAAAAGACAGAATGGATAAATTTCCGTGGAATAAAGATATGGAAATGATTTTCGAAATGAAAAATGAAGAAATTATTAGTTATTTAAATGAAAAATATAAAGAATATGAAGGAAAGTATTCCATTAAAATATAAAAAAGTTTTATTAATAGACTATGCTACTGCTGGTACTGCAGGTTCCTATATTAATGAGTACCATGAAATTTTAAAAAATATTTCTGAAGTTGATGTTGCAGTCAATTATTATTTTCCATATAAATATGGGTATAAATATTTCTTTAAATTTTCTGATTTAACAGTTAAAAGAATATATAAATTTCCAGAGTTTTTGAGGTTAGTCATAAGGTTATTTGAGTTATTATTTGGGTTTTTAAGAATATATTCATTAAATAGCAAGAAAAAGTATAATTTAATTATTTATGCTTTATCAACAAACATGAAAGTTGAATTAATTTTTTTGAAAATGATGAAGAGGATTTTCAAAGTTGATATCTGGATAATTGCCCATGACGTTATACCATTTATATTTAGTTATGAAGATTTAGAAAAAAAAATAAAAAACAGGTTAAAGTTTTTCAATTTTGCTGATAGAATTATTGTTCACAACGATAACTCAATTTATGATTTACATAATGTACTTAAAATATCTAAATTGAAAATTCATAAAATCAAATTTCCAGTATTTGATTTGAATTATTTAAATAAAAATGAGCAAAATGAATTTTCGCTTCCTAAAGACTACTTTTTATTTATTGGGCATTTACGTGAAGAGAAGGGCATTGATATATTATTGAAAGCTTGGGATAAATATTCCTTAGTGTCAAATAATAATCTTGTAATTGCTGGTAAAATTCCAAGAGGAAGCCGGCTCACAAAAAATGATTTTGACAAAAAAAATTTAATTTTTATAAATGAATACATAGATGATTATGATTTTCGCAATTTAATTGATAATGCAAAATCTATAATATTGCCATATAAACGTGCTACAAATAGTGGGATTTTGTTTTCTGTTATTTCTAGGAAAAAAAACTTAATACTTTCTGATATAGATTTGTTTAGAGACAATCCATTGGTAAACAAAAGATTTTTGTTTAAAAATGGTGATTCTGAAGATTTAGTAAAAAAGCTTATATTAATTTCTAAAATGGAAGAGGAGGAAGTTAAATTTTATGAAAAGAAAATTGAACTTGACTTAATTAATTACTTGGAAAGTTTCAGGAATGATATCATTAATCTTCTCAAGTGACTTAAAATATTAATAATCAGCAAATAGAGATCAATAAAATATAAAAAAAGTTTACGAGTTATATCAATTTTAACTATAAAAAAAATATGTCAATTAGAAATTATCAAATCTGCACCAAAACTATTATGGATACTTCAGACCCAAATATTGTATTTGATGAAAATGGAGTATCTGATTATTATCACAATTTTCAGAATAATATTTTACCCAATTGGCACACTGATGAACAAGGAAGAAGTGAATTAATGAAGATTGCTGAAAAAATTAAAAAAGAAGGAAAAGGAAAAGATTTTGACTGTATTATTGGTTTGAGTGGCGGGCTTGATAGTTCCTATGTTGCGTATGTAGCTAAAGAAATAATGGGATTACGACCTTTGTTATTTCACGTAGATGCTGGTTGGAATACCGATAAAGCAGTTGGTAATATTGAGAAATTGTGCAATGGTCTAGGATTGGATTTATATACGGATGTTATCAATTGGGAAGAAATGAAGGATTTGCAAGTGGCTTTCCTTAAATCTCAAATTGCCGATCAGGATTTGCCGCAGGACTATGCTTTTTTTTCAGGCCTATATAAATTTGCAAAAAAGAATAAAATTAAATACGTTTTAACAGGAAGTAATTTCTCTACCGAATGTTGTAGAGAACCCGAAGAATGGGGCGGTTTTCCGGGAATTGATGCGATGTTGGTTAAAGACATCCATGCCAAGTTTGGGAAACGGCCTCTTAAGACTTTTCCTTTAGTGGATATTTTGAGTTATAAACTCTATTATCGGTACGTTCTTGGAATGCAGGTTTTTAAACCATTAAATTTGGTTCCTTTTATCAAAACGGATGTAGAAAAATTATTGATTGAAAAATTTGGTTGGGAATCTTTTCAGCACAAACATCATGAGTCCCGTTTCACTCGTTTTTATGAAGATTATTGGTTGCCGAAAAAATTTGGTTTTCAAAAGCGACGTGCCCACTTTTCAAGTTTAATTTTAACGGGGCAAATGACAAGGGAAGAAGCTTTGGATAGGGTTTCAAGACCAGAATTAAGTGAGGATTTTTTAGTAAAAGAATTTGAATACGTTGCAGATAAACTAGACCTTAGTGTAGGTGAATTGCAAGAAATCTTTGAGGGAGAAAATAAAACTTTTCACGATTATAAAAATAAAATTAAGCTTATTAGATTAGGTGCAAAGGCAATGTCTATTTTAGGTTTAGAAAAAAGATTATTTAGATGATAACAATTATTGATTATGGTGTTGGGAATATCAATGCTTTTGTAAATGTTTATAAAAGGGTAAACGTGCCTGTCAAAATTGCAAAAACAATTTCGGATTTAGAAGATGCTCAAAAACTAATTTTGCCGGGAGTTGGACATTTTGACCATGCGATGTCTGAATTGATAAAATCAGGTATGCGCGAAAAATTAGATGAATTGGTTATGGTAAAAAAAGTGCCAATAATTGGAATTTGTGTTGGTATGCAAATGATGGGGAATATAAGTGATGAGGGCAAACTAGCAGGGCTGAAGTGGATTGATGCTTCAATCAAGAAATTTGACGAGACCAAAATTCAGCAAGTAACAAAACTCCCGCATATGGGTTGGAATGACGTCCATCCTGTAGTTTTGAACCCTTTATTTGAAGGATTGGAAAGAGATGCTTTATTTTATTTTTTACATTCCTATTATTTTGAGTGTAAAGACCCTGATGATATTTTAGCCACTTCTGATTATGGAGGACAATTTACTTGTGCGGCCCATCATGAAAATGTGTATGGCATTCAGTTTCATCCCGAAAAAAGTCATTTTTATGGTGAAAAGTTATTACATAATTTTGCAAAACTATAATTATGCTTAGACCCAGAATTATACCAAGTCTTTTAATTCAAGACAATGGATTGGTAAAGACAGTTAATTTTAGGAATCCAAAATATGTAGGAGATCCAATTAATGCGGTTAAAATTTTTAATGAAAAAGCAGTGGATGAGTTAGCCATTTTTGATATAGATGCCACAGTATTAGGAAAAGAACCCAATTATAGTCTTATTGAACGATTAGCAAGTCAATCAATGATGCCTTTGTGTTATGGAGGCGGTGTTAAAACAGTAGAACAAGCACAACGCATTTTTAGTTTAGGTATTGAAAAAATTGCTTTGAGTTCATCTGTTTTGCATAATCCCCAATTAATTACTCAAATAGCAGAACGTGTCGGTGCACAAAGTGTAATTGTAGTTTTAGATGTGAAAAAAAAATTACTTGGGGGATATGAAGTTTATACCCATAATGGTAAAAAAGCCACTGGGATTAATCCCTTTAAATTTGCGGCAGATGCTCAAGAGTTAGGAGCGGGAGAAATTGTGATCAATTCAATCGACAGAGATGGCGTTATGAAAGGTTATGATTTAGATTTAATTGCTAAAGTTCGTGAGAAGATTTCGCTTCCTATGACCGTGTTAGGTGGTGCAGGTTCTTTGGAAGATATTGAAAAAGTTATAGATATACATGGTGTTATTGGTGTTGCAGCTGGTAGTTTATTTGTTTTCAAAGGGCCATATAAAGCAGTGTTAATTAACTATCCAACACAAATAGAAAAAAATAAGATTTTTAAAATAAATTAAAAATGAAAATTCAAAATAAAACACTCCTCATCACAGGAGGCACAGGTTCCTTTGGGAACGCGGTATTGAACCGTTTCTTAAACACAGACCATTTTAAAGAAATCCGTATTTTTTCTCGCGACGAGAAAAAACAGGACGATATGCGCAACCAGTTAAAAAATGACAAACTAAAATTTTATATAGGAGATGTGCGCGATTATACAAGCATAGAAAAAGCGATGCGTGGTGTTGATTATGTATTCCATGCAGCCGCCTTAAAGCAAGTGCCTTCTTGTGAATTTTTTCCATTGGAAGCCGCAAAAACCAATGTTTTCGGCACACAAAATGTGATTGATGCAGCATCGGCCCATAAAGTAAAAAAAGTAATTTGTTTAAGCACAGACAAAGCGGCCTACCCCATCAATGCGATGGGAATTTCTAAAGCCTTGATGGAAAAAGTAGCCATTGCAGCTTCAAGAAATATGGTGGAAACCACCGTTTGTTTAACCCGCTATGGAAACGTAATGGGCTCAAGGGGTTCTGTGATTCCTTTGTTTTTAAAACAAATTCAGGAAGGAAAACCCATTACCATTACCAATCCAAATATGACACGTTTTTTAATGTCATTGGAGGAAGCAGTGGAGTTGGTGCTGTTTGCTTTTGAACACGGAAATCCGGGCGATTTGTTCGTCAATAAAGCACCGGCAGGCACCATTGGTGATTTGGCACAGGCCTTAAAAGAAATCTGTAATGCCGATAATGAAGTAAAAATCATAGGAACGCGTCACGGAGAAAAGTTATACGAAACCTTATGTACCCGCGAAGAAATGGTGAAAGCGGAAGATATGGGTGAATTTTACCGGGTACCGGCAGACAACCGTGATTTAAATTATGCCCGCTATTTTTCGGAAGGGATTGAGGATGTTTCAGTAATAGAAGATTACCATTCCCACAATACCGAACGTTTGGGAGTTGAAGGAACCAAAAAGTTATTGCTGAAATTGCCATTGATCAGAAAAGAAGTTTTTGGGGAAGATGTGGCGCAAATGCCGGGATAAAATAGCATTCAGCAGTCAGCTCTCAGCAATTAGCTGTCAGCTTTTGTCCTTTGTTTTTTGTAACCGTTGAGTCTTAAATTTAATATTTGAAAGCTGACAACAGATAACAGACAACTGACCGCTGACCGCCGA
>JAVHRE010000317.1:0-2636 GCA_036171495.1 Bacteroidales bacterium | reverse complement strand
GGTTAGGGGATGGGCTTTTATCTTTGTAGCCCAATAAAAGTCGCCCGACACAATATCTCTTGGTTTATAAAAAACAAAGTTGTTTTCGAATAATAAATTCAATTGCTCTTTTGTTGGCAATACAGCAGTTTGAATTCTTTGTGCATACCTTATACTGCTCGTTAATTCGGAATGAATAGTTTCTAATTTCTCTTTTTGTACAATAACCAAATCACGTTGAGATTCTATCTCTTCTTTTTGAATATTAATTTCTTCATTTTGTTCTTCGAGTTTTACGAAAGCTTGTTTTTTATCTTTATATTGACGATAAAACATTGATGCTAAGAACATAACAATAATTAAACTTATTAAAGAGAAAGCTATTAATATTTGTTGATTTTTAAGTTTCTGTTCTTTTTTAATTAGCTTGAGACTATGTATTTTAGCTTGTTGGCTCATAAAAGCAATTTCTTTAGAATTTTTTTCAGATTCATATCGGGCAAGCATTTGCTGTCGTTGCATTTCGGTTTTAAGAAGCACAAATTTTTTGTTTGACTCGTCAGATTCATTAGTGCTAAATGAAGCTTCAACAAGTTGGTCATGCGACAAATCGCGGGTAATTATATTTTTATTAGAAGCATATAGTTTATAATTTTCTAAAGCTTTATTACAATCTTTTAAAGTTGCATAAACTTCGGAAAACGAAAAATAATTTTCACATTTTAATTCTTTATTGTTTGTTTCATCAGCTATTTCGAAACTTTGCTTAAAATATTGCAAAGATTGAGCAAATTGTTTCAGTTTTTTATAAACATTCCCAATATTGTGCAACGTAACTGCTATTCCTTTTTTGTAATCTATTTGTTTTTTAAGTGTTATTGATTGTGAATAGTAGTTTATTGCATCATCAAAATTATTGTATTCATATTTAACATTTCCAATATTATTAAGCGACATTGACTTTTCCACGTTGTTACCAATTTCTTCGGCACTCTTAATTGATTGTTGAAAGTATTTTATTGCTTCGTCATAATTTCCTGCTTGAAAATACGAAATGCCAATACTATTAAGCTTATTAGAAATATCTGTTTTAGTTCCTACTTCATTTTCTAAATGAACAGATTTTTTATAATAATCAATAGCTTTAACATAATTTCCGGAAATATAATTTACATCACCAATTTTTTGCATTACTGATGCTGCATTTTTATTATCGCCAAGTTCTTTATATAATAGGTACGATTTATTATAAAATTCGATAGCTTTTGAATATCTGAAAATATTTTCATAAACAGTAGCAATTTCTTCGGCAAGTGAAGCATTAATCTTTTTTAAACCAAGTTGTTCATTGGTTTTAAAAGTGAAATTATAATAATCTATTGCCTTATCAAAATCGGTAGAATTGTAATACTGGATTGCAAGATTATAATATGTTTTTGCAAGTTCCTCTTTGTTACCGGATTTAATTAAATTGGTTACACTTTCGTTTAACTTATTAATGTTATTTGTATTGTTAATTGTTACTAAAGTGTCAGGAGATTTATTCGAAATAATATTAGATGATTTATTTTTCGCAGTGTTATTATTGTTATTTGGAATAACGTGTTGCACAATGTTTTTATTGTTTGTATTATGTTGGGTAGGTGATATATCAGTGTCTTTTTTATTTATATTCAAACTATCATTATTCTTTTTTAAAGCAAATAATTCATCACTTTGGTCGGTTATTTCAACTTTTACTATATATTCGTTATTTACATTAAGAATTTTTTCGATTTCAGAAATTTGAGTTTGAGGATATTTCTCATTTGGTTTATATAACAATGATTTTTTATAAAAACCTAATGCGTTTTTATAATTTTTTTTACTAAAGTGCTTATCGGCACGTTCAATTGAACGATTATATGCTTCGTCAATTGACATTTTCTCATTGATAAGTCGTTTTATTTCTGTAATTTGATTTTTAGGATAAATCTCTTTAGGCAAAATTTTTAAGGAATTATTATAATCAAGCCATGCGTTTTCGAGTTCTTTATTTTTAAAATTATTATCGGCAGAAACTATTAATTTGTCGTAAGCTTGCTTTTTAAGTTTAAGCATTTGTGATTTAACATTATCAGCCTTTTCTTTCATCAAAAGAGAGTATGGAATATCATTAATAAAATCGCCTTCATAATCAGAAAAAGACCATTTTTCAACAGGTTGTTTAAGAACTTCGGCATTTAACCCCTCAAAATCTTCGAATAATTGAATGTCAATAGACAAAGGGAACATGCCATATTTAATTTCGTCCTGTGTAACTTCTTTGGTTGAAATTGAAATCAACTTTGTTACAAAATCCTGTTTTGTATATTCAATTATATAATCTTTGGCTGGTTCAAGTGTAAAATTATATTCTCCATTATTTCCGTTGTTTATCGTTTTTTCTTTAATCTCGTTAACTATAATATTTATTTTTACATCGGAAATGGCAATACCGTCTGTCGTAATTATACCTTTAATATATATAGAATGTAATTTATTTTGTCCAAACAAATTGAATGTAACAAATAACAATAATATTATAAAAAAAATATTTCTAACCATTTAAAATATAATTTAGTAACTGATGTTACGCAAGATTTTACTTAAAACCATCATAGTGTAAACTTTTTTTA
>JAVHRE010000316.1:0-2646 GCA_036171495.1 Bacteroidales bacterium | reverse complement strand
AGTAACAGCAATGAACAAAAATAAAAATGAAAGTAATTTTTTTTTCATGATATAGAAGGTATTAAAACCTCACCCTCCAATCTCCCCCTACCCCCTCCAAAGGGGGACAAGAGGGGGGAATTAAAGGTTTAAAAAACCTGTTAGGTCTTAATTGTTATTATTTAGTTTTTAATTAATTGTTTTGTATATGATTCTTTTCCGTTGGTAATGTTATAAATATACATTCCTTTACCAAGTTTAATTCCATCAAAATCGAAATAGTTTTCGCCACGGGTAGCAGTAAGTGTTTCGCTGTAAATTATATTGCCAATAACATCATACACTTTTAATTTAACTACGCTTGAGTTTGGTGAAATAAATCCAATTTTTGCTGAATAGTTAAATGGATTTGGTTTGCTATCCAACACACTAAATTTATTGTAATTTACTAAAGAAACTCCAGCGACAGGTAAAATAACAATTGTTAAAGAAGTATCATCTACTTGTTCTGACAAAGCTGTAGGATTTCCTAAAACATTAATATAAGGTTTTACATAAATTTTTAAGGCATAAGTTCCTGTATCATTTGGTGTTCCGCTCAATAAAGTACAATATCTTGTAATTGGGCTTGTAACAACAAATATTTCGTTTGCAGGATTAGTCTGATAAATTAAACCGTGAGGCATATTACCTACAGAATCTAATTTAACTTGCATAATGCTAATAGTTTGACCGCTAATTGTAGCAGTTGCAGGAGGAATAATTGTAACTATCTGGCTATATGGTACGCCAACAGTGCCATTTGGAAGAGTTAGAGGACAAATTTCACCGGGAGTACCAGTATCCATGCATGTTGGATCTGGAGTGCATTGTGCATTTGCATTATAGCTAATTGCAACAACAGCGATAAAAATTAAAAACGAGTAAATTTTTTTCATAAGCATTTAATTTTTGTCAAAATTAAAAAGATTTTTAATATAAAACCTATTAATAAGTCATATTTTTTTACTTTTTAACAAAAATTTTAGAAAATTCGCGTGGTTTACGTTTTTTCCAAACCCCCGAATGATAGATATAGCTTGCAATTAAAGGAATTACGGTTGTAGCTTCGGCATAAACCATTTGTTCATAAGTTGTTTCAACTTTTCCCCACGATGAAGCTTCGCGAAGCGTAGAACTCGAACATGCACCATCACGAACATCGGCAACGGTAATCTGAACTGCGTATTTATGCATCGGAACATCGTGTCCCAATACTTCAGCACAAATTACAGTATCTTGAGTAAAGTTTTTAGGAACGCCGCCGCCAATCATCATTAATCCGGTTTCGCCGGCTTTCATTTTAACTTGTGTTAATTCATAAAAATCGGCAACCGAATCAATTGTTAAATGTTTTTTTGGATGCGAAACCTGATGTTTTACCAAACCAAAACCTGCACTGCTATCAACAAAAGCCGGGCAGAATATTGGAACATTATGCTCATAAGCAACCTGAATTAAAGAATCTTTTTTCTTTGAGTGCTTTGTTAAATATTTTCCCATTTCTTTAATAAACTCACGCGATGAATATGGTCGAAGTTCTAAAGAATCAGCAAGCTTTTCTACTGTGTTATCACAATCTTGTAATTCTTCTTCGTCAATGTAAGTGTCGTAAATTCTGTCAATGTATAAACTTCTAAGTATTTTATCATCAGCATATTGACTTCCTTTGTAATGTTTATAACCAAGAGCTTCAAAAAAGTCCATATCAACAATTGATGCTCCGGTTGCAACTATTGCATCAACCATATTGTTTTTAACCATATCAACATAAACCTGCATACAACCTGCAGCACTAGTACTTCCTGCAATTGTCAAAATTACAGAGCATTTTTTATCTTCCAACATCCTTTTATAAATATCTGCTGCGTTGGCTGTATCACGCGATGTGAACGACATGTCGCGCATAGCGTTAATTATTGATGTTGAATCAATTTTTTTAATGTCAAAATGTTTAACTGTTTCTTTTAAAAGAGCTTTTTTCTTAAGGTTTTTCATTATTAATTATATTTTAAATTTATATCCAAGCATCTTATAAATAAGTTTTGAAGCAAGAAAATTTGGTGCGGGGTTATTTTTATTCGGACAAAGTTCAACTACGTCAAATCCTACAACATTTCTTTTCTTATAAACTTTTTGTAAAAAATTAATTATTGTGTACCAATCTAATCCACCTGGTTCGGGTGTGCCTGTTGATGGCATAATTGAAGGGTCGAGCCCGTCTAAGTCTATTGTTATATAAACATTAGTAGTTAATCTTTCAATAACTTTATCGTACCAATCTGAAGAACCATTAATTTCGTGAGCATAAAAAATATTTTCCCTAATAACAAAAGGCAATTCTTCAACGCACTGACTTCTAATACCAACGTGCACAACTCTGCAAAGTTCCTGTGCTCTTGCCATAACGCAAGCATGATTATATTTTGAACCTTCATATTCGGGACGGAGGTCAGAATGAGCATCAATTTGTAGTACGCACATATCTTTATATTTTTCGAAATGTGCTTTTATGGTTCCAAAACTAACAGAATGTTCGCCGCCAATAACAACTGTATGATATTTACCAACATATTTTTTCGATTCTTGGTAAACAGATTCAGTCATTTTTTCGGGTGAACTTTTTTC
>JAVHRE010000315.1:0-2652 GCA_036171495.1 Bacteroidales bacterium | reverse complement strand
CTTTTAAATAATTTCAAAAAGATAATTATTTAACTTTTCCAGCTAACGCTGCACCAGCTTTAAATCTAACTACTTTTTTAGCAGCGATTTTGATTTCTTTACCAGTTTGAGGATTTCTACCAGTTCTTGCGGCTCTTTTAGAGATTGACCAAGTGCCGAAACCAATTAAGGTAACTTTATCACCTTTTTTTAATGCTTTTGAAGTAGCACCAGTTAAAGCTTCTAATGCACTTTTTGCACTTGCTTTTGATAATTTAGCTTCTTTAGCTATTGCATCGATTAATTCTGCTTTGTTCATTTTAACAATTTTTTAGGTTAAACATTAAATTTCTTCTATAAATGCTTAACAAATATAGACGAATTATGTTTTTGTGCAACTTAATTTATTTGGAAACTATAGAAATGTTGATAAATAAGTGTGTTTTGTTAATAACGGTATCTATGAAGCCATGTAAATGCGATATTTTAATTCTTTTTAGTTTAAAAAAAGAATTAAAACCTTGATAGGGGTATGGTTGGGTATAAAATAATTTATTGAGACGAATAATTTTTACTTAATAAATGGTGATTTTGAGCAATTATATAAATCACACCTTTTATCATGTATTGTAAGGTGTATGTACAACTTTTTTGTGTTGAAAAAAAAGTCCTTTTACAACCTTTAATGTTGAATTTTCTCCCCGATATGTAAGTTTTTTAAGAATCATTTTAAAGTTCTAAAGTACTTTTTTCTTTTCAATTGAAGAAAAAAAAGAGTAATTCCTCACAAAACAAAACCCAGTTTTTTTTGAAATAAAAAAGCCTCTGTCTTTTGTTTTGTTCCGCTCTCTTTCGCACATTCTGTTTTACTTTTCTCTCTATTTTTAGCACATTCTTTTTGTTTTTAAGGTGTTAATTTTCTGATAAGGTAAAAGCCAATAATAAAGAGCTAAAAATGCCATTACGCACAGATAAATTTACAAAAACACCAACAATTATCACGTTAAAATTGATTTAGACGTGATTTATAGGTGACTTTGACTTGTTAATAACTAAAAACTCACATTATGGGCTTCGGAGAAAGATTAAAAGAACTTAGGGAAAGTAAAAGCATTTCAAAAACAGATTTGGCTAATAAAATTAGTTTGCACTATTCTCAAATTGGAAGGTATGAACGTAATGAGGCTAATCCTTCGGCTGATATGCTTAAGAAACTTGCCAATGAGCTTGATGTTACTACTGATTATTTAATGAACGGTACTACTAATGATTTGGCTGATGAACTTATCACTGATAAAAACCTGATTAATCAATTTAAAAAAATTGCCCAGCTTTCCGATGAAAATAAAAAGGTGGTTGTTTCGCTTATTGATGCGTTTATTTTCAAGCAAGAAACCAAACAAAGATTATCTGTTTAAATTTTTATATCATGACACTACAATTTATACACGACAACAGAGGGAACACTACAGGGGTGTTTATTTCTATTGAGGAATGGCAATCCTTAAAAGCAAAGTATGCCGATTTGCAAAAGGAAGAAGCTAAAAACATGGTGGAACTTGCTTCTTGGCAAAAACAAATCATTGATGAACGGCTAAGCGACTATTATAAAAATCCTACGGATGTTGCCGATTTTGATAAAACTATTGATGATATTGAAAAAACTTTATGAGCTATTCGTTTGTAAACAGGCCTGCTGTAAGGGTTGATATTATTGAGGCTACGGATTATTACAAAAATATTAATCCCGAACTTGCTAAACAGTTTTTGTTCCGCATTCGTGAGGCTAAAGCCTACATTGCTCGCTCTCCACTTGGTTTTTAGGTTAAATACAATAAGGTTAGAACGCTGCTCTTAAAACAGTTTCCTTATCATATTCATTATCTCATTGATGAACCTAAACAAATTATTGTTATCCTTGCTGTTATTCACGCTTACAGAAATCCTAAAGATTATTCTAAAAGGTAAGTATTGGAAAAAACCAAGTTATAAAGTCCGTAGTTGCCTTCGCTCATTTCTTTCGCTGCAAACTACGGACAGAGGGGGGGGGGCATTACTGATTTCTCTTTTTCAATAGGTTAATTCTATTTTTAACCCAAAAGTGCCAATTGAAACACTACCCTTTTAAGAGATTAATGTTTCATTTTACTACTATTTATTCATAAAAAAAGACAGAAACTAATTTCTGTCTTCTCTGATTTTCAATAGCTTAATTCCATTTTTAACCCAAAAGTGCCAATTGAAACACTACCTACCTTAAAGCTTTCCTAAAAATTTAAAAACTATAATTAAAAATCCACCTATCACAGCCAATATACTCCCTGCTAATATTTTAATATTAGCAGATATTCTATCCGTATCTTGAAAAAGATTATCATCCTTTTTATTCCTAAAACCCAATTTAAAAATTATTACCCCTATAATAACCCATAAAAACCCACCGAAGTAGGAGTAAAAAAGTATCGTTTTAATTGATTCCATTTCTATTTTCCTTTAAAAAATAATTAATTGAAACTAGGTGCTGATTTAGGTGTCTTGGATGTGGATTTAGGTGCTTTATTATTCCCCCCCACTGTCTGTAGTCTGAAGCAAAGCCTTTGTGTGTTGGAGACTACAGACCTCATAACAATTCAATTTTAATTAATCCTTGCTCTCCACAATAGTCTTTTGCAC
>JAVHRE010000314.1:118-13321 GCA_036171495.1 Bacteroidales bacterium | reverse complement strand
TTGTTTTTAACATTTTTATTAGTTCATTTATAAAATTGGTATTATTTCTTAATAAAATAATAATATAGAGTTAACAATAAAGAAAGATTTTTTATTTTTCTTTGTACTAAAAGTTATAATGAAGAATATTTGAAAAAAATAATTTCATGTGTTTACAAATAAAAATTAATTATTTTTACGAATGATGCTATATAAATGTAACATTACTTAAACCAGCTTCGTATAAATTATAATAGAACAATATTGCGATGAAAAGGTATTTACATAACTCGCTAAAAAAATTATTTCTCACAATATTTGGAATGGTTTTATTGTTAGGTGTGAGTTGGGGGCAAACGCTGTATTGGGGTGGAACATCTGCTCAATCATGGACAAGTTCAACTTGGAATACAAGCTGTGTAACTTTTACTTCTGCTTGGACTAGCACAAGACCTGCATACTTTTGTGTAGCAAATAGTACAATTACCGGTACAACCACACAATGTACTGGCATAACTGCTGACGAAAATGTTACAGTAACTCCAACAGGAACATTAGGTACAAATGGAACAGTAGCTACAATAACAGTAGCAAATGGTAAAACTTTTGATTTTGGAACTCAAGCAATTTCTATAGCTGCTGGTACTGGATTTATTAAAGCTGGAGCTGGTACACTTGCTATTGCAGGTGGTACATATACAGGTGGATTTACTTTAAATGCCGGAATAGTGGTGCTTAGAGGTGTAAATGGAATGGGAGCCGGCGGAGCACTTACAATAAATGGTGGTACAATTGCTGGTAGTGCTACTCGTGACCTAACTGATAAATATGCTGGAGGAATTACAATTGGCGGAGATTTCACATTAGGTTCATCAACATCTCCAGCAGTTGGTACTTCAAATTTAACATTTACCAATAATATGGTTTTAGGAGGAACAACGCGTACAATTACTATTGGGGGAACTGGAACATATTTTTTGAATGGTGTAATTAGTAATGGTTCTCTTATAGTGACATCCTCTGCTGCTGGAATTATATCTTTAGGAGGAGTTAATACATACATTGGTGGTACAACGATTACTGGTGGTACGCTTCAATTGGGGGCAGCGGGGGGCGTATTGGCAGATGCCGGCACAATAACATTAAATGGAGGAACATTTAAAACAGGTGCTACAACAGGTTTTGATGAGACAGTCGGAACACTTAATCTTTCTGATAATTCAACTATTGCTCTTGAAACTGGTGTTCATACTTTGACGTTTGCTAATAGCAGCGCTATAAGCTGGACCGCTGGAAAAACATTAACAATCACCGGGTGGACTGGTACTGCAGGTGTATCAGGAACAAGTGGAAAGATTTTTGTTGGCGTAGGTGGCTTAACATCTTCTCAATTAGCACAAGTAACTTTTTCGGGATATCCTGGTGCCCCAATTATTCTTGGTACTGGTGAAATGGTACCCCCAGGAGCTTATTCCGATATTATTACTTTTAATGGCGAATCTGCAACTATTTCTTCAACAATAAATGATGCTTCTCCATTAACAACAGGTACTGGCGTTCAGGTTTGGCAATTTAAAGTTAGAGATGGAGGTGCAGGGCTGAATGATGTTGATGTATTGCCTACAATATTAAATTCTTTTACTATTTCACAAGCTGCTGGTAATGCAGTTTCTGATTGGCAAACAGCAATTAAAACTATTGAGTTATTCGATGGTGTATCAAATGTTGCTGTTGGCACAGTAACTACCGGCCCAAATCAAATTTCATTTACTGGGTTAAATGTTTCAATTGCCGATAACACAGAAAAAACGTTATCTTTAAGATTATCTTTAAATTGCGGAATTGGCTCTGCAAATTTTGACGGTGATGATTTTGGATTTCAAATATCAAACGGGAATGTTACATTTTCGGCAAGTGGGTCGGGTAAAGCAGCTTTTCCCAGTATTTCAACAAGTAATGGACAAAATGTTATAACAGTAGTTGCAACTCAATTAACCTTTTCGCAACAACCAACTTCAACTGGCGTTAGCGCAACAATGACACCTTTTGTTGTTGTAAAAGCAACTGATGCTTGTGGAAATATTGATAAAGATTTTACCGGTAATATTTCTATAAGCAGTACAGGTACAATGACAGGCACTCCAATTGTTATAGCAGCTACCGCAGGAGTTGCAACTTACAGTTCTATTATTCATTCTGTAGCAGGAACTAATTTAATTCTTACAGCATCTGCCGGTGGATTTGCAAACGTGTTAAGTAATAATTTTGACATATATGTTGTTACAGTTTTCCAAAGAGGAGATTTTGCAGTTATTTCAGTAAATTCAAACATTTCTTGTTTAGGTGCACCATATACAGCGGGTGATGACCAAATAAGTTTTATTATTTTTAAAGATATAAATCCGGGCGATGTATTTACTATTACTGATAATGGTTACGAAAGATTGATTGCAGGGAAGTGGGGAAATACTGAAGGTACGTATCAAATAACAAGAACAACTAGTACAATTTCTGCAGGAACAGTTATAACAATTCGGCTTTTAAATAATGCACCTTTTTTCGAAGGAGTTTATCCTGACAATAATTGGACTATGTCTAATATCGGATGGGCAGGAACCTCATGTGTTTTAAATTCGGGTGGCGATCAAATTTATTTTATGCAAGGTGGTTCGTGGAATAAAGGAACATCCGGAAATCATGATGCAACTTATACTCCCGGTGTAGTTTTATATGCTTTTAATACTAATAATTCATGGACATCTTTTGGAGCAAGTACTCAGGAATCGGGATTACTTTTAGGGATGGAATGTTTTTACATGATGCCAGGTGTTGCAACAGATTTTATTGAATATACAGGACTTACAACTCCTGCAACAAAACGCGATTGGCTTAACCGTCTTAATAATGTGGCAAACTGGACAGGGCGTGTAGATTGTGCAACCTATTTTGCTAACAATATTCATTACGGGCAAACATATTCAGTTTTAGCAGGTGGTTACAACGATGGAATATGGACTGGCGACAAAAATACCGATTGGTTTAATTGTGGTAACTGGCAAAATTTGGATGTTCCTAGTTTAATATCAAACGTTTCAATTCCAAATAGTGGAGTTACAAATGAACCTACAATAGGTGAACCTCCTACAACTCCTGTTTTATATACTTCGGCAGAATGTAATAATTTAACAATTGAATCAAGCCGAACACTTACAATTAATAATGCAAATAGCATTCTAGATATTTATGGTAATATTACAAATAGTGGAGCAGTTAATCACACTAATGGGCTTGTTAGATTATATGGAGGCAATACAAACCTTACTTCAACTTCTTTAATTACTTTCTATAATCTACAATTAAATAAAACATTGAGCACAAGTATTTTTACACTAAACAATAATATTTCAGTTAGTAATTCTTTAACATTAACAAGCGGTGTTGTATCAACTGGTGCTAATAAACTTTCAATTACAAATACTACCGCAGCAAATTTAATTCACTCTACTGGTAGTGCTAGTTTTATAAACGGGAATTTGCAAAGAAGTATAACAACAAATACAAATGTTTATGAGTTTCCATTAGGAAATGGAGTTGCTACAACAAATTACAAAAGAATTGATTTTGTTAACAATAATATTGGAGGTACCACATCATTATTAGGTTCGGTAAATGCAATTTCAGAAGTTGGAAATAATATTGATAGTCGTATAGTTGCCACGCAATCGGGAAGCACACTTACAAATGTTTTTGAAAATGCAGAATGGAATTTAATTCCTGATTTAGCTGTAACAAGTGGCAATTATGGTGTTCGTCTATATGTTGCAAATACTGGACTTTCGGCAACTGATGATAATACCTTCTGCCCATTAAAAAGAACCGACATTTCTACTGATTATGCTGATTGGAACTCATTTGAAACTTTGCCCACTACAATTCCAATTGCAAATGCGGCAGGAAGAATTTATAATAGCGGAAATGGTTATGCCGAAAGATTAGAATATACATCGTTTTCAAAATTTGCTATTGCACGCACGCCTAATTACCCATTACCTATTGAATTAACATTATTCAAAGGATTATATCAAAATAAAGGAATAAAACTTTTGTGGCAAACCGCTTCCGAAACAAACAATAACTATTTTGAAATTTTAAAATCTAAAGATTTAAATTATTTTGAAAAATCAGGAACTGTTGTTGGAGCTGGCAATTCAAATAATATAAGCAAATACGAATATTTCGACAACAATCCTTTTAATGGAAATAATTATTACAAATTAAAGCAAGTTGACTTTGATGGAAGGTCATCTGAAAGTAATGTTATTGTTGTTCAGATTAAAAATAGCGACAATATTAACATCTATTATAACAACAATAGCTTATTTGTTACAACAAATAATACCGATGCAATTGATTTTGTTGAAATATCCGATATTACAGGAAAAATAATTTATTTGGCAAAAAATAATTTTGACGAAAACAATGTGCAAATAAATATTGGAAATCTTGCAAAAGGAGTTTATTTTGCAAAAGTGTTATGTAATAGCCAAGTAGAAGTTAGAAAGTTTATTGTACAATAACATTTGTCATTCCGAGTAAGCGAGGAATCTGCTTATGTAGATGCTGAAACAAGTTCAGCATGACGAGTGTATTCAGCATGACGATTATTAACAACATTCGGAATTTTCATTGCAGCCGCAATCGGGTGCAGTTCCGTTTAAAAATCCCATAATAACTCCGGCGGCACAACCAACTCCTGTTTTTACTGTAATAGCATTTTCGGGGCAATTCCTTTGACATGCGCCACATTCCATACATAAATCTTTATCAATAATCTGCGATTTTTTATTTATCATTTCAAAAACATTATGCGGGCAAACAAATACACACATCAAACATCCGTTGCATTTGTTTACATCAAGCTCAAGTGTGCTAACGTTTTTTAAATATGTTAATCCGTTCATAATTTTATATAAACCTTGTTATAGTCCACAAAATCAATCCCAAAACAAAGAAAATAATTTGAATCGGAATTGCAATTTTCATTTCCCTTTTAACTCCCGAAAGCGATGTAAATGTTGATGCACCTGTAAAATTCATTGCTGTAAATGAGGCGATGGCAATGTTTAATAAATAAAACGAAATAATTTCTAATATACTTTCGCTCATTAAATTCAAAAACAAAAATGTGCAAGATATTATAACAGCTAATAAAATACCTTTAAACGCAAAATTTCGCGTTGGAATAAATGGTAATAATAGAGGTGTGATTATTGTTCCAACAATATATGCAGAAGTTAAATTAATAAAGGGAATATAAAAATAATTCCATGCATTATCTACATTAAAAATCGAATTTTTAAAACAACTTAAAATGAAAACAACAGCTAATAAAAAAATAAAATATTTTAAATGACCAACAAACTCAACCGGAGTTAAAATCAGCCTGTCTTTAAAACTAAAGAAAACAGTTCGCATTCTCTTATCAGCCTTGTAATTGTTTGAAATAAATTGTTTTATATCCGATGCCTTAACCGGTCCATATTTAACATTAAAACCGGTATCTTTTTTAACTTCGTGAGCCGAAACGCCTACAGCACCAAGTTGAGGAACAATTATTCTTTTATGCTCAACTAATGTATTTATTGAATATCCGTTAATTTTTGAAATTAATTCCTTTGTCCCAAATGTGCCTTTGCCGGCAGCACACCATACATTAATGCCCTTTGTATCGAGCACTAATATCCAGGCATTAATATCTGTTAAACTTTTGCGTAAATGGTCGAAACTAAGTTTATAGTTTGCACTTATAAACACATCTGAATTTTTATTGGGATTACCAATTGCATACAAACCCGGTTTTACTTTGTAATTACTTCTGCTAATTGACCAACGAACCATTATTGCACCAATTACATCCCGAAAATTGATTTTAGTAGTAACAACAGGCACATTATCATTAATATGAGCAATTATAAACGACATTTTAATAGGTAAAAATTAAATAGAACCCCGAAATAATCATTAATACTCCTGCAGTATATCCAATAATTTTACCGGCATTTTTTAATTTGTTAGTTGCTTTACCAATCCCAAATTGAATTCCGGCAATAGCAATTGTAAATGGTAAACTATAACCAATAGCAAAAGCTGTTAAAATTATTATTCCACTTAAAACGCTTGCTTTTAAGAATGAAGCACCTAAAACAATTGGCAAAATAGGATTACAACAAAGATTACAAGAAATAGACAATCCTCCGGTAACAATGCCTAACAATAAACCGGGAACAAACCCATTTCCGGAACTTTTAAACTTTAATTGAGGAAGTTTTACCGGAACCAATCCTAATGATAACAGTCCGAAAATTATAAGAATAACTGCTACCACAAGCTTCCAAAACGAACTCACAACAGTTGCAACTGCAGAACCTACATATCCTAATAATGCACCTAATAAAGCTAATGAAATTACACATCCAATGAAAAAAGCAATACTAAAATATATCTGACTTTTTCGACTTGAATGAACAGCGTGCTCTGCCGAATATCCTGTAGCAGAGCCAATGATTGCATAATTACAACACGATGTAAATGTACTGACAATTCCCAATAAAAACAATGCTATTATCATTGAGAACGAAACAGCATCTGAATTTAAAGCGATATTTAGCCAATCATTCATTTATTTTTTTTTGGCACAACACGACGGAGTTGTTTTAGTGCTATCTGTTAAGTTTTTTCCTGCACAACAAGGATGAGCTGCACCTGTGTTTTTCATGTTTTTACCGGCACAACAAGCAGCTACGCTATCTTTTGCACAAGCACCATCACCTCTATGTGCCATAGGACAAAACATTTTGTATGAAATTAATAATCCTGCAAAAAGAATTATTACAACAAAAATTATTGTTGTCCACATACGTTTTTTAAAACTTTTTGGTGTACAGCACGAACTGTTTTCCTTTGATTCACAACCACAATTTTTTTCGTTTTTATTTTCTTCCATAATTTTGATTTTTTAACAACATTTATTTAATTTATTTTCAGTAACTATTTTATTGATTATATTATTTAACAAATCGAGATTTTTTTTAATTATTTTTTTATTTAAACAATAGCATATTTTTACTCCATCAATTTCGCCCTGAATTAAATTTGCTTTTTTAAGTTCCTGCAAATGCTGCGAAACCGTTGTACGACTTAATGGAATTTCTTTTGAAATATCTCCCGAAATACAAGTTTTACAAGATGAAAGATGCTGTAAAATTGCTATTCGGGCTGGGTGCGACAATGCTTTACAAATACTTGCTATTTCCTGTATGTCGGTATTAAAAACATGTTTTTTTGAATAAGTCATTTCTTATTTTAAAATTATGTTGCAAACATACGACATATTTTATAATAAAAAAATATTTTTAGAAGTTTTTAAGTAATCTTCTTATATACCTTTTATAATATTTTGAATTTTACACCAAATATTAAATTCCTTTTGAATAAACAATAAAATTATTCATAATTTTACTTCATTAATAAATTTAATATTTTAAATGAAGTTTGCGTTTTTATTTCTATTTGTTTTTATTGTTGCAATTATGTATGCCCAAAATTCTGATTTGCACAAAAACAAAACGTTATCAACTTGTTTTGATGATACTCTTTTTAATGAATTGCCAATATTTGACGTAAATTCCGAATTAAAATTATTCCCCAACACTTTTACTTTTGATAACAACAGATTACTTTACAACAATATGCAGCCGGTTGAACAATCTGTTTTTTTAGATGGAATTCCAATAAGTATGTTTTCTGATTTCCCGTTTTTTGTAATTAACAAAATTGAATGCACAAAAAATTCAACTCAATTAAGTTCGGGAAATTCGCTTGGCGGAAATTTTAATTTCTATACAATAATACCATCAGATTCGTTGAGTGCAACAATTAATATAAGAAAAGATTTTCCTTATGTTAATTTTAAAAACAATGGGCACGATGCAGGTCAAAATGCTATTGAGGGAATGTTAGAAATTAATGGAACATTAAAACTTTCCGAAAAATTTAAACCTAAATTTTTAATTGCGTGGAGTATAAAAAATGATGCTGAGCCATTTCCGACAAATCAATTAAAAACGAACATGAATGATAATAAAATAGCTGAATTATACTCTGACCCTTTAAGTGTTGCAGGGTTTGGAGTAAATTCAAATGCCGAATTTGCTACCGGCGATATTTTTACTAAAAGTCGTTTTATTAAAAATGACGATATTAATTATAATAAGTTTTATGGAAAAATCATACTTCCTATAAATAAAAACATACAAATAACAATTGGCAATTATAGCACATTTAAAAATGGCAAACTTCCAATATATGAAAATTTGCTGATGAATTGGTGGAACAATCCAAGTTTTAAAGAGAACTACTCTTTAAGCTATTTAAAATACGAACATGATTTAATTAAAACAGATAAATTAAATATTAAATATAATATTAATGCGAGTTTTTCGCATTATTATAATGTTGTTGAAAACAATGACTATAAAAAGGATTTTTTCAGATATGGATATGCCGGAAATTTTAAAACAGATTCCAAAAAAACATATAATTGGACTGATACAATAAATGGATATTCATCTGGAGTTTGGCAACAAACAGGCTCTGTTGACAATCATTACACATTTACTTCAAACGAATACAGCAACCCGTTTTATTCAACATGGAACACAGATTATTATAATACTGTAAATCATAACGACGTGTATTTTTTAAATGCTCCGCTTTATCAAGCAGGGGGCGGATTGCTCAATGGCGATGAACCAAAACAAGTTTATAATTTATGGAATAATTCGGGTACGCCATATAATAGCTATTCGCAAAACGAAGAAAACAATTGGTACATATCAGGTAATTTTAACATTAAGTACAAAAAAGTTGATATAAATATTGGTGGTGATTTTAGTAAAAAAATATCACGAAGTTATTCTATAACTCCCAATAAGTTTTGGACTTTAGCCAGAACTCTTACAAATAATCAAATTCAAGAACTTGATTATTCAAATCCACATCCAGTATATGATGCCAATGGAGTTTTTCAGGATACAATCAATTACGACAGATTATATAATCCGAATTTACAAACGTATTTCGATTTAATGTTAAGGAATTATATGGGTATCCCTAAAAACAGTACAAAATGGATTGAAACTGATAACTACAATCCATCCGATTTTTCTATTGACATGTTTTCGGCAAATGAAATTATGAGTGCAAACATTCTGCAAACTAACGGTTACGATTATACTGGCAAAAAAATAACAAATTACAGTTATTCCGATTTTTTTACAAGTAAAAACATTTATGGAGCGGATTATCGTCCAATAAAAGCTTTTGAACCAATAAGTTATAATGTTTTTATAAATGCAAAATACAATTATAAAAATTTTGATATTGAAGCAGGCATCAAATTAAATGCCTATAATTCAAACCAGCCGGTATTAGACGACCCATACTCGTTTTATAAAATACACAAAGCGGGTGATATTACATCAATAAACGGAGTTGCAGTAAGCCATCCCTCAAATATTGGCAGCAATTATGCCGTTTATGTTGATAATTTTAACAATCCAACTAGAATTATGGGGTATCGAAATGGTAACACTTGGTACGATTTTTTGGGAAACCTTATTAGCAATAACGCATACATGAGTCAACCTTATGTTGTGCCATATCTTGTAAATGCCGATATTTACAGTCCAACATTTTATTCTGATAATTTTATTAGCTATAAAACAGTTTATAACATTCTTCCATTTATACAATTAAATTATAATTTTAGAAAATATTTGGTGTATTGTAGTTTTTACTCCAACTCTCAAAACCCTGGTTATGAATCAGTTTTTAACCCAATTAATTATGGCTATTTCTCAAACAGCACATTTCTTGCTTCAAATTATCGGGGAATTTTTACTAATTCCGCGTTAAAACCAATGAACTCTAATAATATAGAAGGAGGCATTTATAATTATTTAGGCAAAAAAGCTAAAGTTGGGTTATACTATAAATATAACGAAACAGGTAACATTATAGACATTAAAAAATACATAAATGGATTTCCCTTCGAATATTGGGCATATTACAATACTCCAAATATTTTAGTTACACACGGGCTAACTTTTGTTACAGATATTTCGCAAATATTCAAATCGGGTTTTGGTTTTGGCGGAAGTGTTTGCATGCAAGAACATGTGAGCAATTCGGGAGTTTATAATTTGTATTTTCCAAATGTTATTGCAAAAAGTTGGTTAACATATACTGTTGATAATGGCACACATGGGAATACTAATTTTTATAAATATTTTTCGAAACATTTTACACTATCACTGCTATTTAATTATAGGCAAATGTCAACTTTTACAGAATATTTATCAAGTTATTATAATAAAGACGAGACAATGCCTGCAGAAAAAAACAATTACAATTTAAATGTCTCTGTTCAAAAGAGTTTTTATACGTTTAATAACCAATACATTATTACTGCTTACTGCATGGTTGAAAATATATTAAACACACAAAATCTTTTGTTTTATTATTCTAAAACTGGCAATGCAAATGATGATGGTTATTTAACAGATTCTCAAAATCAAGCACAAATTAATTCACAAAACAGTCCCGAAGCATACAGAAACTATTATAGAATGTATGCTAACAATCCTTCAAATTATGACATCCCGAGAATATTAAGAGTAGGATTAAAAATTGGGTTTTAATTAACGGGGCTTCTAAAAATTGTTTTTTCTTCGTTAGGCTTCAATTTTTAAAACCTTTTCAAATTCGGATTGATACAAATCGGATATTTTTTTCCATCCATATTGTTTTGTAAATTGTTTTGCAACATTTTGAGCTCTAAAATTTTTGGAAAGATATTGCTCAAAATAAAATTTTTGAAGTTGATTTGCAATCTCATTATAATTTCCATGTTCGATTAATACCCCATTTTTGCAATATTCGAGCATTTCTTTGTTACCGCTAACATGGGTAGCAATTAAAAAAACACCGGATGCAAGAGCTTCAATATTTGCAATAGACATACCTTCGGCACGCGAAGGAGTAATTATAGTGTGCGATTTTTTATAAATACTTTTAACTTGTTCCTGAGGAATCCAACCGGTAAAAGTCGTATTAAACAAACCGTTTTTATCAACAAATTTTTCCATTTTATTTCTTAATGGACCATCGCCAACCATCAATAATTTAAAAGGAATATCCATTCGTTTTAGTTTTTTTAAAGCTTTTAATAAAGTAAACGGGTCTTTTTGTTGAACAAACCTGCCAACAAAAATCACAGTAAACGGTTCATTTTCCCTTTCGCTTATAATGTTTTCAAAAAACTCTACACCATTAGGAATAATAATGTTTTTGTAAAACAACTTTTTGCCAAGAAAGTTATCAATATTTTGTTTCATAAAATCTGTTTGCACAAAATTACGCGACGATTGTTTACAAATTGATTTAATAACAAAGTATAAAATTAAATGATAAAAAAACATTTGTCGTTTATAAAACCAGGGAATATCGTGCCCATGCGACAATACGCAATATGGAATATTAAATTCTTTTTTAATTTTTAATGCAACATAACCTCCAGGTATAGAAAAGTTTGCAAGACAAATGTCAAAATCGTGAGTCTTTAAATACTCCTCTAAAAATTTATAAGTTAATTTCATCCATGAGTACATCTCTATGGGATTAGAATGATACAAGTGTTTGCGTTTAGATTTAATGCGAATAATTTCGAGATTAGGAAATTGCTCATCTCTCTCTGGTAAATTGTTATACCAAGCTGTTACAACAACAACCTGATTGCCATTTTGAGCAAGATTTTGCGATATGTTTTTAGTGATGTTGCCTGCACCGCCTCCGAGTGGAGGGTATTCGTAATTAAGCATAAGAATTCTCATCGTTTAAATATTTAGCTTGCTTTCTACAATGTATAAAGGTCGTCCTTTAACCTCATCGTATATACGACCAATATATTCAGCAACAACCCAAAAAAGAACAAATAAAAATCCAATTAAGATATAATTAACAACAGCTAACCATTCTAAAAGTTTATAGAATTGCTCATCAAAAAAGAATCTGATGGCAAGATAAAGCAAAAATAAAAATCCAGTTGCAATAATAAAAATACCAAGTACAAGTCCTATTCTTAATGGGAACAACGAAAAATTAAGAATCCCCGTCATTGCAAATCGAATCATTTTAAGCAAACCGAACCCTGTATCACCCCTTAATCTTGGGGGTCGTTTATAATCAACTATATCATAACTAAATCCAAGCCATGGAACCATTCCTCTAAGGTATCTGCTTTTTTCTTTCATTTTACGAAGTTCTACTGCTACTGATTTATCAATAAGTCTGAAATCGCCAATATCTCCCATTATTTTAATTTCACTTGCTTTATAAAGTAGTTTATAGTAATACTTTGCAGTAATACGCTTAAAAAATTTATCTTGCCTGAATGAACGTCTTCCGTATATGATTTTGTTTCCTTGAAGCCATTTTTCAACCATCAATAAAATTGTTTCGGGTGGGTCCTGAAAATCGCAATCCATTGTAATTATGCAATCGCCTTGTGCAATATCAAGCCCAGCAGTTAAAGCAGCTTGGTGTCCAAAATTACGTGTAAACGAAAGAACTTTTATGTTTTTATCTTTTTCGGCAAGTTGTCGCAAAATTGATAATGAGTTATCGTTACTTCCATCGTTTACAAAAATTATTTCGGGCTCAGCATTTAATTGATTAGCAATATCTAACAAAGCATTATACATCGGCTCAATGTTAAGTGCTTCGTTATATACCGGAAGTACAACTGATATTGTTTTACCCGAAATAGTTATATTCATGGTGTAAAGTTAAACCAATTAGCAAATTTTTAAAATATTTTTTTTAAGTTTAGTCGGTTAGTATGAATCCTAAATTAGTGTTTGTCTGAAAAGTCGAAAATCAAAATGAATGATATTACAGACAGACACTAAATAAGGCTGAGCGTTTTTACTCACTTTATTTAAATTATTTAATTGATGTTACGCAAAATTGATTTGTTATAAACATTTTATGATGAGCAAAAGGAAGTTAAAAGTTCATAAAGTTCATAAAGTTAAAAGTTTATAAAGTTCATAAAGTTCATAAAGTTCATAAAGTTCATAAAGTTCATAAAGTTCATAAAGTTCA
>JAVHRE010000313.1:0-2681 GCA_036171495.1 Bacteroidales bacterium | reverse complement strand
AAACTTCTCATGTTTGTTCTTTTAATAATTTTTCTTTTCTGGAATTACCCCTCTCACTCCACCTCTCGGTTCTTTAACATCTCCTTTAAATCTTGGAATCAAATGTATGTGAACATGAGGAACTGTTTGCCCTGCTGATTCATTGATATTGATTCCAACATTGAATCCGTCAGGATTCAATTTCTTTTTCAAAATCTCTTTTGCTTTGTTTAGCATAAACCAACAAGCTGATTGTTCTTTGAATGAGAGTTCAAAATAATCTGCACAATGTTTTTAGGAATAATTAATGTATGTCCGTTGCCAACTGGAAACTTATCAAACATTGCATAAGCAGTTGCAGATTCTAAAAGCAATTCTCTTTGGGAATCTGGATTGCAAAACGGACAATAAGCATTTGCCTTTTTGGTTATTTGGTTGAAATGTTTGTATTCATACATTTCACAATTTTCATTTTTAAAAATTGATTTGTAATTTAAAATCACATTGCATTGATAAGTTGGTTTCTGGTAAACCTTGTGAGTTCTGAAACCTTCGTATTTTAAATCTCTCCTTACTGCAAAGTATGCTTTGCCCGTTGGCTTCAAGAGTTGTGAAATTTCCATAAGCACAATTGCTTGCTCTTCCTGCATCAAAACATTTAGCACATAAAAGCAAATAATAGTGTCAAACTTTTTTGTCGGATACTTTGGAAAATAATGTTTGTCATAACTAACAATGTTTATTTCTTTTGCTTTCAATAACTCAACATCTTTTCCAAAGCCACAACCGAAATCCAGAACATCACCAACCAATAAACTTTTGTTCAACAAAAGTTTTGCTGGAAAAGAAAGTGTTTCTCTTTCTTTCGCTGTTAGATGGTTGTATTGATTTGTTTGTATCACTTTAAAAATTCAAATCCGTTGTTTGATGCAATGGTTATTAAAGGTTGAATTCTTTCTCTAAATTTTTCTTTAGTAAAATTACTCTCTTTTGCTTTTGTCCCTGCATTTGCATTGAGGATGGTGGCAATAGAAATTTATTTTTAACTATTAAAATTTACAATTTTATTGTAAACATATATTAGGACAAGTCGCTATTTCAATAAAATCGCTTTTCTAATTTGCTCGTATAAGTTTCGAGATTTTTTTCTTTGGCGGAGTTCAGTTTTCTTTTATGGAACTCCATTTATGTTTTTCCATAAACTCATTCACTTCATCGGTGAAAGATTTTTTTGAGTGATGTTCTTCCTGACTATGAATATAGTCTCTTACTGATTGAAGATGACTTTCACTCACTCCCACAACCCAATAATCATCCTGCCACACAAATTTGTTTTCTGTGAGTTTGCTTTGATTTATCCAGAAGGATGATTCTCCTTTGATAAGTTGTGCCACTTTGCTGATACTTTGTTCTTTACCTAATGATATTAAACAATGTGCATGTTCCTGCCAGCCATTCACACAATCAAGCCAGATACTCTTTTCCTCAGAATTTATTTTGATGTGTTTAAAAACTTGCTTCCTCAATTCTTTTGAATTCAGAAATGGCTCTCTGTTTTTTGTAGAGAAAACGATATGAATATAAACTCTTACCCAGCTCATAATTTTAATTTATTTTTATGTGGCTAAAGCCGGTTGCTTTTTTCTTTTTATCAGTCAGATAAATCTGACTGCAATAGATGATACTTGTTACTGTTATTTGTTGCAGTTTTATTTATCCATTGCAGTTTGGCTTCAGCCAACTGATAAAAAAATTGCTATCTTCTTTTGCTTTAGCATCATTTCTTATTCGGTAGTTGAATTTTTATTTATTTTTTCTTTAATCCCCGCAATTATAATTAATGCAATTACAGAAAGTATTACAATCCATGCCCATATTGGAAATATTGGAGTTTCGCCGGCACCATAACTATGCATACCTTTTGATAAATAATAGTTTACTCCAATAAATGTCATAAGTACACTACCAAAGCCAATAATTGACGAAACGTTAAACACATAATTATTTTTAAATTTTGGAATAAATCTAAAATGTAAAACAATGGTATAAGCAATAACAATAATTAATGCCCATGTTTCTTTAGCATCCCAGCCCCAATATCTGCCCCACGATTCGTTAGCCCATATACCACCAAGAAAAGTTCCAACGGTTGCTAAAACTAATCCAATGATAATATTCATTTCGTTGATACAAGTAAGTTCTTTAATAATTAAATTGAGTTTAAGTTGGTTTCTATGATTTTTAAAAATCATTATACTCATATTAATTAATCCTAAGAAAAATGCAAGTCCTAAAAATCCGTAGCTAATTGTAAGCGTTGCTACATGAATTATTAACCAATATGATTTTAAAACGGGCTGCAAATTAGTTAATTGCGGGTCGTAACTACTGTGGCTGGCTGTCATTAAAGTAAAAAATGCAAGCAAAGCAGTAGTAGCGAGAGTTATTTTAGAATATTTCACAAAAATAAAACCGGCTAACAAACTTCCCCACGAAACTAAAAGTAACGATTCGTAACCATTACTCCAAGGTGCGTGTCCGGTTAAATACCATCTTAACCCCATTCCAATTGTATGATAAATAAAACCTAAAACCAATAAAGCCATTAAAAAGTTAAAAGAGTAAGTTAATAATTTATTTTTCTTCGATTTTAATGTATCAATAAAGGCAAGCAATAATAACAATACACTTAAACCTGCATA
>JAVHRE010000312.1:0-2692 GCA_036171495.1 Bacteroidales bacterium | reverse complement strand
CCCCTGCCCCCTTCAAAGGGGGACAAGAAAGTAATTTTGTGAAAATTTTAAATAAAAATAAATGATATCATTAGATAATATTTCCCTGTCGTTTGGCGGGTTTGAGCTTTTTAGAGGAGTTTCGTTTCTTATTTCGCAAAAAGACCGGATTGGATTGGTTGGAAGAAACGGAGCAGGGAAATCGACGATTTTAAAATTAATTGTTGGCGAAATAAAACCCGATGAAGGAGTTGTAAGCAAACCATCAAATTTAACTTTAGGATATTTGCCTCAAATGCTCGATTATAATGATAGTACAACTGTTTGGGATGAGACAATTACTGCATTTAAAGAAGTAAACAAAGTGCAAAAACGTATAGATGAGTTACATGTTGAACTAACTTCTTTACACGAAAATGATTCCAACAAATCGTTAAAACTCGCAAATGAGCTATCTGAATTAAACGAGAGGTTAATTTATTTAGATAGTAACAATATAGAAGAAAAAACCGAAAGAGTGCTTATAGGATTAGGTTTTAAACGAACAGATTTTAAGCGATATACAAACGAGTTTAGCGGTGGTTGGCGAATGAGAATTGAACTCGCAAAAATTTTATTGCAAATGCCCGATGTGTTTCTGCTCGATGAACCTACTAATCATCTTGATATAGAGGCAATTCAATGGTTAGAAGATTTTTTAAAAGATTATCAAGGAGCCGTTTTGCTTATTTCGCACGATAAAGCATTTCTCGACCATGTAACTTATAGAACGGTAGAATTATCACTTGGTAAAATTTACGATTACAAAGTACCTTATTCAAAATTTATTGCTTTAAGAGCTGAACGTCGCCAACAACAAATGTCGGCTTTTAAAAATCAACAAAAAATGATTGAAGGTACCGAAAAATTTATCGAAAAGTTTAGATATAAAGCCACAAAATCGGTTCAGGTTCAATCGCGAATTAAGCAACTCGATAAAATTGAACGTTTAGAAGTTGACGAAGAAGATGTTTCGTCAATGCGTTTAGCTTTTCCGCCATCACCACGCTCCGGTTCAGTTGTTTATGATTTAAAATCAGTTTCGAAAAGTTATGGCACCAATGAAATTCTTAAAAATATTGATTTAACAATTCAAAGAGGCGATAAGCTTGCTTTAGTCGGCAAAAATGGTGAAGGAAAAACCACTTTAATGAGAATGATTAAAGGTGAACTCGAATATGATGGCAAAGGAACATGTGGATACCAGGTAAAAATAGGTTATTACGCTCAAAATCAGGACCAAATACTCGACAAAGAAAGAACTGTATTACAATCTATTGATGACATTGCGGTAGGAGAGGTGCGAACTAAAATTCGCAGAATATTAGGTGCATTTTTATTTAGTGGTGAAGATGTTGATAAAAAAGTTAAAGTGCTTTCGGGTGGCGAATGTAGCCGTCTTGCTCTTGCTAAATTGTTGCTCGAACCTGTTAATTTCCTTTTACTTGACGAGCCAACAAACCATCTTGATATGATTTCTAAAGAAGTTCTTAAAGATGCTCTTCAAAAATATGATGGCACTTTGTTAATTGTATCGCACGACCGCGATTTTTTAGATGGTTTGGTTACCAGAATTGTTGAGGTTCGGGATAAAAATGTTAAAGAATATTCAAATGATATTTGGGAATTTTTAGCAAAGAAAAAAGTCGAAAACTTAAATCAGCTTAATGTAAAAATTCAAAAGAAAAATTTAAAAACCGCCTTATCAAAAATTGAGAATAAACAACGTTTTGCCGAAAAAAAAGAGTCCGGTAAATTATTACGCAAAGCAGAAAATAGTGTGCTCAAATGTGAAAAAGAAGTTAATGAGTTAGAACTTGAGCTCAAAAAAATGGATGACATATTAATAAATCCTGTAGAATTTAAAAAAGTTTCATCTGACCCCAAAGTATTTGAAAAATATAATTTGCTCAAGAGCAATCTTGATAAAAAAATGGATGAATGGGCAATTTTACAAGAAGAATTGCAGAAATTACAAAGTGTTTGATTGGCAATACTTAACACAGAGAGTACGATTTGCACTAATTTTAAAAATTCCAATCCTTTATTGTATCATCAATTATATTAAGTATTTCGGTTCGCCCTTGTTTCTTTTTTGCTGATGATATAACATGTGTTGGAAAATTTTCCCAAGTTTCTTTTAGTTCATTTTTTAATAATTCGATATGCTTTTGTACATTAATTTTTGATTTTTTATCGCTTTTTGTTGACACAATCACAAATGGGATTTCCAAAACACCTAAATTATTAATAAACTGTATATCAATTTTTTGAGGCTCTAACCGAGAATCAACAAGCACAAATAAACAAGCAAGATTTTTTCTTTTTATAAGGTATTCGTTAATAAAATTACCCCATTTTGCGATTTCTGTTTTTGATGCCGAAGCATAACCATATCCGGGCAAATCAACTAAATACCAATTATTGTTTATTAAAAAGTGATTTATCAATCTTGTCTTTCCTGGTTTTGCAGCAATTTTTGCAAGTCCTGTTCTGTTAACAAGCATATTTATTAACGACGATTTTCCAACATTTGAACGACCAATAAATGCAAATTCAGGAAAATTTGTATTAGGGCATAATTCGAGCGAAGGGCTGCTTTTTGTAAATTCGGCTGATTTTATAATCATGATTATTTTATATAAACCTTTGAAATTTTAGCACTTTTATTGGG
>JAVHRE010000311.1:0-2697 GCA_036171495.1 Bacteroidales bacterium | reverse complement strand
AAAATCTGTGAATCTGTGGCTATTTTAAAGTTAATTTAGTGGCTGAGTAGTTACAGATTTTGCAACGGCTCATGCTCAATAACCTTGAGGGTTTTGAAATGGTTTAGACTCAGTTAAATTTTGAGGATTTTGTTTTAATGGCAAATCCGATAACTATCGGATTTGCATAATATCAGTTATAAATTAAAAACATGAATAAAGTAGTAAAAAATGCCGAAGAAGCAATAAAAGGAATTGCCAGTAACATGACTGTAATGTTTGGTGGTTTTGGGCTTTGCGGAATTCCAGAAAATGTAATTAGAGTTCTTTCTAAAACAAATATTAACCAACTTGTTTGTATATCAAACAATTGTGGGATTGATGATTTTGGATTGGGCTTAATGTTACAAAACAAACAAATACGTAAAATGGTTGCTTCGTATGTGGGCGAAAATGCCGAATTTGAACGTCAGATGTTATCGGGCGAACTCGAAGTTGACCTTATTCCTCAAGGTACGTTAGCCGAAAGAATTAGAGCCGGTGGAGCCGGAATACCTGCATTTTTTGTTCCTGCCGGATATGGAACCGAAGTAGCTATTGGTAAAGAAGAACGTGAGTTTAACGGTAAAATGCACATTTTAGAACACGCACTTACTGCCGATTTTGCGATTGTTAAAGCATGGAAAGGCGACACGCATGGTAACTTAATTTACCGTTACACCGCTTCAAACTTTAATAATATGATGGCAATGGCTGGAAAAATTACTATTGCCGAAGTCGAAGAACTCGTTCCTGCAGGTAAGTTAGACCCTAACGCAATTCATACTTCCGGAATTTTTGTTCAAAGAATTTTTCAAGGTGTAGATTACGAAAAACGCATAGAAAAAATAACCACCTCAAATCCTAATTCTTAAATCCTTAATCCTAAATCAAAAATGTCTTTAGATAAAAATCAAATAGCAAAACGTATAGCCCAGGAATTAAAAGATGGCGATTACGTAAATCTCGGAATTGGAATTCCAACTTTAGTTGCAAATTATGTTCCCGAAGATATTCATGTAACATTACAGTCCGAAAATGGTTTGTTGGGAATTGGTCCTTTTCCCACTCCCGATAAGGTAGAATCCGATTTAATAAATGCAGGCAAACAAACCGTAACTTATGTTGATGGTGCTTCGTTTTTCGATTCGGCAACAAGTTTTGCAATGATACGTGGCGGTCATGTTGACTTAACAATACTTGGAGCTTTTGAAGTTTCGGAAGAAGGCGATATTGCAAGCTGGAAAGTTCCCGGCAAAATGATTAAAGGAATGGGCGGAGCAATGGATTTGGTAGCTTCTGCAAAAAATATTATTGTTGCAATGCAACATTCTAACAAAGGGCAATCGAAAATTCTTAAAAAATGCACTTTGCCATTAACCGGAGTAAAATGTGTTAAAAAAATTGTAACCGACCTTGCTGTACTCGAAGTTACAAAAGACGGATTTAAGCTTTTAGAAAGAGCTCCCGGAGTTACAGTTGAAGAAATTATAAAATCTACCGAAGGCAAACTTATTGTTGAAGGAGAAGTTCCGGAGATGAAAATATAATAGATGTTAAAAAATCAATCGTTACTTTGGGACGAAATAATGCCGAAATGGTGTTTATTGCATAAACATTTTGAAATCAAGCAAATATTTAAAGTCCTTACATTTAACAGATTTTGTAACTTGTTTTTATTGATAAACAGTTATTTGTTATCAGTTATAATTAAAAAACCTATTTTGTGGGCTTACCCTTTTGCAATCACAATTGAACCTATAACAAATTGTAATTTAAGTTGCGAAGAGTGTCCTACAGGAAAAAAAACTTTAACGCGCCCATTAGGAAAAATAAGTTTAGAGTTTTTTAAAAAAATTGTTGACGAAGTATATAAAAAAACATTCTACCTGAATTTATATTTACAGGGTGAACCATTTATTCATCCTGACATAATTGAAATGCTCGAATATGCGGTTAATAAAAAAATGTTCGTGTGTATTTCTACAAACGGGCATTTTTTGGATTCCGAAACTTGCTCAAAAATTGTAAAAAGTGGTATTCAAAAACTTATTATTTCGCTTGATGGTGCTACTGAAGAGACATATTTAAAATATCGCATTGGCGGCGATTTTAATAAAGTAACAGTTGGAATAAAAAACCTGTCCGATTCAAAAAAAAAATTAAAATCGAACACTCCCGAAATTATTATACAAATGCTTATTAATAAATATAATGAGCACGAAATCTCCATTGCAAAGGATTTAACATGTAATTTGGGTGCCAATAAGTTTGTACTAAAAACTATGCAGATTTATAATGATTTCGATTTTTTACCGGATTCAAAAAAATTTAAAAGATATTTAAAAAGTAATAATGGGAGCTTTGTAATAAACAGAAAAATTCACAATCGCTGTTACAGATTATGGTCAAATGCTGTATTTACTTTTGATGGTAACATTATTCCATGTTGCTTTGATAAAAATGCAGAATATAAATTCGGCAACATTAATGTTGGAGAAAACTCCAACATGGGCAGAAAATTTAAAGAATTATGGACAAGTGATGATTTTAATAACTTTCGTTCAAGTGTTTTAAAAAACAGAAAAAAACATCAAATTTGTCAAAATTGTACAGAATAAATAATTTTGTAACTACACAGCCAGTTTAAAATGTTAAAGAACAAATATATGCCACAGA
>JAVHRE010000310.1:0-13501 GCA_036171495.1 Bacteroidales bacterium | reverse complement strand
TTTTAGATTTTTTTAAACAATGTTTCCAACAGTTTATAAAGTGCGAAACTTTAGTTATTGTGTTATTAACTGATGTTATACCAATTCTTAGTTCAAATTAGCCCAAAGGACAAGTTGATTTTCGCTCCCTTTTTGACAGTTTAGGCTACAAGATGGGTTAAATCAGTGTAAATCAGCTTCTGATTTTATTTTATTTTTGTAATAAAATTTAATATACTTTTGTGTTTCTGTTTAAGAACATAAATATGATAAAAAAGATTCTTGTTGCAAATCGTGGCGAAATAGCCTTAAGAGTTATGCGAACCTGCCGCGAAATGGACATAAAATCAGTAGCTGTTTATTCCGAAGCCGATAGAAATTCGAAACACGTAATGTTTGCCGACGAGGCATATTTTATTGGTAAATCACCATCAAACGAAAGTTATCTTGTAATTGATAAAATTATTGAAGCCGCAAAAGCCACGCAAGCCGATGCTATTCATCCGGGTTATGGTTTTTTATCAGAAAAAGCTGCGTTTGCCGAAAGATGCGAAAAGGAAGGAATAATATTTATTGGTCCATCTGCTTACGCGATGAACACAATGGGCGATAAAATAACTTCAAGAAAAACTATGCTTGCTGCAAAAGTTCCAGTTGTTCCAGGTACAACCGAAAAACTAACTGACGAAAAAGAAGCATTAAAAATTATCGAAGAAATAGGATTTCCGGTGATAATAAAAGCTTCGGCAGGTGGTGGTGGAAAAGGAATGAGATTGGTAAAACATAATAGCGAAGTAAAAGAAGCTATTCGTGCCACTAAATCTGAAGCCCTTGCAGCATTTGGCGACGATTCAATTTATATCGAAAGATATATCGAATCGCCACATCACATAGAATTTCAAATTATTGCCGACAAATTTGGGAACACAATACATCTTTGCGAACGCGAGTGTTCGGTGCAACGTCGTCATCAAAAGGTAATTGAAGAAACTCCTTCTGTAATTGTATCTTCCGAATTGAGAAAAAAAATGGGAGAAACAGCCGTTATGGCTGCTAAAGCTGTAAACTACGAAAATGCAGGAACAATAGAATTTTTAGTTGATAATAAAGGTAATTATTATTTTCTTGAAATGAACACACGTTTGCAAGTTGAACATCCAATTACTGAAGCAGTTATCGGAATTGATATTGTTCGTGAGCAAATTAATATAGCAAACGGACTTCCATTAACATACAAACAAAACGAAATTTCACAACGTGGGCATGCAATTGAGTGTCGTGTTTATGCCGAAGACCCAAGTAAAAATTTTATGCCAAGTCCCGGAACAATTAGAAACATTTCCGAACCACAGGGCATTGGCGTTAGAGTTGACGGTTATGTTTATTCGGGTTACGAAATTCCTATTTATTACGACCCAATGATTTCAAAAATTATTGTTTGGGCTGAAACCAGAAGTGCTACTATAAACAGAATGAAAAGGGTTCTTGAAGAGTACCAAATTTCTGGTATAAAAACATCTATCGGATTTATGAAACGAATAATGGAAACTCCAGATTTTGTTAATGGTCAATATGATACTCATTTTATTGAAAAAAATAATGATTTCTTATTCAATAAAAACAATTTCGAGCCTGAGATTGAAGATATGGCGATTATTTCTGCCTTTATGGAATATTTGTCTGGGAATTTAGAAGATGAATTTGAAGAAAAAAAGAATACGATTGAACTTTGGAAATCTTATGGCAGGTTATTAAATAGCAGAAAACTTTGATACAACCAATATAATAAGAAACAAGTTGAAATAAATAGAAATACATTGAAATAAATAGTATACAATAGCCATTCAATTGTTTGACAAAGTATGACAATGAACTTTTTAAATGGTTAAATAACAATGAACAATAAACAATGTATGACAACTGTATGACAATAAACGTAAAACAATTCATAAATCCTAAAACAAGATAATAAGTTTGAGGTGAGAAGTTAGAAGTGAGAAGTTAAAACGATAAACAAAAAACATAGAACATTTTTTAATAACCAAATGACTTAATAACGAAACAACGTGTAATATAATGCTCTTGTTTAAATTTAAAATTATTTACGAATGAAAGTAGATGCAATAATTAATAAAAGAAAAGCCCAAATAGAGCTTATTTCAAAGATTCAAAATCGTTATAAAATAAAAGTTGACGATAAAATCTTTGATTTTAATGTCATTTCAACAGAAAACGGCTCATATTCAATAATATATAACAATAAGTCGTGGAATTTAGAAGTTGCCAAATCGGCTGGGTTTAATACCTATACAGTTTATAAATTCGGACAAAGTTTTAAAGTTGAAATTGAAGATGCGCTCAGCAAGTATAAAAAAAACAAAGATTTAGGTTTGCAAGGTGCTGAAAATAACATAATTGCACCAATGCCCGGAAAAATCGTGAAAGTTTTAGTTACCGAAGGTCAAAAGGTAAAAGTTGGTGATACAATTTTAATTATTTCGGCAATGAAAATGGAAAGCGAGTTTAAATCGGCAGTTGATGGGGTAGTTAAAAAAATACATTCTAAAGATGATGATATAGTTAATGGCGACCAACTATTAGTTGAAATTGAAGCAACTGAAGTTTTAGAATCTTTAGAAAAATAATTTTAAAAAATATTTAATAATGAAAACATTAGAAGGAAAATTCAAAAAACTCGAAGAATTAAACCAACAAGCTGAACTTGGAGGTGGAGCAGATAGAATTGAAAAACAACATAAATCAGGAAAACTTACTGCCCGTGAAAGAATTAATGTTTTAATTGATAAAGGTACATTTGTTGAATTTGACAAATACGTTACTCACTGCGCAAAAGATTTAGGAGCCGATTTAGAAAAATTTATTGGCGACGGAGTGATTACCGGTTATGGTAAAATTGATGGCAGACAAGTTTATGTTTTTGCTCAAGATTTCACTGTTTTTGGAGGTTCGCTAAGTCGTACAAATGCCGATAAAATAAAAAAGGTAATGGAGCTCGCAATGAAAATGGGCTGTCCTGTAATTGGATTAAACGATTCGGGCGGTGCACGTATTCAGGAAGGTGTTGAAAGTTTGGCAGGTTATGCCGATTTATTTCATTTGAATGTAGCTGCATCCGGAGTTATACCTCAAATTTCTGCTATTCTTGGACCATGTGCCGGAGGTGCAGTTTATTCGCCAGCTTTAACTGATTTTATTTTTATGGTAAAGGAAACCAGCTATATGTTTGTTACCGGACCAGATGTTATTAAAGCAGTTACTCACGAAGATGTTACGAAAGAAGAACTTGGCGGTGCAATGGCACACAATTCAAAAAGTGGTGTTGCTCATTTTATTGGTAACGACGATGCTCATACTTTGATGATGGTTCGAGAACTTATAGGCTTTTTGCCTTCAAATAATATGGACGACCCTCCAATAAAACTTTCTAATGATGATTTTCACCGCGAAGATTCGAAATTAGACACACTTGTTCCTGTTGATTCTAATAAACCTTATAACATTAAAGAGCTAATAACTTCAATTTCCGATGACAATAACTTTTTAGAAGTACAACCATATTATGCTAAAAATATTGTTGTTGGATTTGCCCGTCTGGGTGGACGTTCTGTTGGCTATGTTGCAAATCAACCTTCATATTTAGCCGGAGTTTTAGATATTGATTCATCTATTAAAGCTGCGCGTTTTGTTCGCTTTTGCGATGCGTTTAATATTCCTATTGTAACCTTTGTTGACGTACCAGGATTTTTACCTGGCACAACTCAGGAATTTGGTGGAATAATAAAACATGGAGCAAAACTACTTTATGCATTTAGTGCTGCAAGCGTTCCTAAAGTTACTTTAATTACTCGCAAAGCTTATGGTGGTGCTTATGATGTAATGTCGAGCAAACATATTGGTGCTGATATTAATTTTGCTTATCCAACTGCCGAAATTGCTGTTATGGGAGCCGAAGGTGCTATAAATATTTTATACAGAGGAGCTACTCCCGAAGAACGAGCAAAAGCAATTGAAGAATATAACGATAATTTTGCAAATCCATATAAGGCAGCAGAAAAAGGTTATATTGACGAAATTATTTATCCCCGACAAACTCGCTACAAAATTATTGAAGCATTAGAATCGTGCAAAAACAAACGATTAAATATGCCTCCACGCAAACACGGAAATATTCCATTGTAAAGTAAAAGATTAAGGTAAACGTCATGGTGGGCTTATTCCACCATCTCCACAAACATGCCTTCTAATTAAATTTTATAAAACTTCAATAAGTTTTTCTAAATGAATACCATGCGATGCTTTAATAAGAATATATTTATTTAACAATGGATTATCTTTAATATGTTCTAAAAGTTCGTTTACATTGTTAAAAGTTTTAAAATTTTTATTTGTTGATATTCTACAAAATGTTTTTCCTATTAAATAAACCTCTTTTATGTTAGAATTTGCAACTTTGTTATATGTTTTTTTATGCTCAATATCAGAATCTTGTCCTAATTCTAACATATCACCTATTACTAAAACTTTGTTGTTTACATTCATTTTAAAAAAATTATCTAATGCTGCATTCATACTTGTAGGATTAGCATTATAAGCATCAACTAACAAAGTGTTTTTTTTCGATTTTATTATTTGTGAACGATTATTTGATGGTTTATAATTGGTTATGGCATCATTAATATCATTTTGATTAACATTAAAATATGTGCCTATGCAAATTGCTGCAAGAACATTTTCAAAATTGTAATTCCCAACAAGATTAGTTTGTAATAAATTCCATTTCGATTCTTTTTTTGTTTTCCATTCTAACGATAGAAAAGGGTTTGATTTAGGATTTTTTCCGGTTACAAAATAATTTTCTTTTTTTCCGTAATTTATAAATGGGATATTCTTGATTTTATTAAACAACAAATCGTTATCAGCATTAATAAATATTTTTCCATTATTGCCCTCTAAAAATTTGTACATTTCGGTTTTAGTTTTCAGCACACCATATAACGACTTAAAACCTTCAATATGTGCTTTACCAACATTTGTAATTAAACCATAATTAGGTAACGCTATTTCGCAAAGTGTTTTAATCTCGCCAAGATGATTAGCTCCCATTTCAATAACAACAATTTCAGTTTTGAAATTAATGTCTAACAATGTTAATGGTACGCCAATGTGATTATTAAAATTTCCTTTAGTGTAATTAACATTATATTTTTTTTGCAAAACAACAGATATTAATTCTTTAGTAGTAGTTTTTCCGTTTGTGCCCGTAATTGAAATTACAGGTATATTAAACTTACTACGATGATAACGAGCTATGTCTTGTAAAGTTTTTAAAGTATTCTCAACGTAAAAAATGTTTTTATTATTTGCAAATTTTTTATTGTCAACTAATGCAAATTTGCTTCCTTTATTTATAGCTTCTTCGGCAAATTTATTGCCATCAAAAATGTCGCCTTTTAAAGCAATAAAAAGTGAATCTTTTAAAATGTTACGAGTATCTGTACACACAGAATCGCTGCTAATATAAAGATTATAAATATTTTCTAATATCATTTGATTAAATAAAAAAACCCCATATTAATGGGGTTTAAGTTGTTATTTAAAATTTTAATTTCCTGTTCCCTGAGCTCCACCAACCCTATGCATAGCACAACGGAAACCTAAATCGGCACGAGATTGTGATTGGTCAAGAAAACGACGTGTACCTGGCGACATCCAATATGCACGGTCTTTCCAACCGCCTCCTTTAAATACTCTTTGTCTGTTGTCAATCATTGACTGCATATTGGCACCACCTCTTATAGTTGATTTACCATTTTCCCCTACTTGAGGTTTACCAGTATTGTACATGCGTTTGGAGTTAGTATTATCTTTATTTGCCTCTTCACTATCATAGTCAATACTTGATTCAAGGTCGCCATCAAGGTAATTAATGTTATCGGCTGTATTATAGTTTCGGCGATTAAATGCTTCATCATCGGTAACATTACGATAACGGATTTTTCCTAAACTATCTTTTTCGGCAATATTACCTTCATCGTCGCGTACTTGAGTTTTAAATACACTACCGCGGAATGGTCGGAAGTCATCATTATCTTCAAAAGTTAAAGGGCGGTAAACATCCATAACCCATTCGTTTACGTTACCTGCCATGCAATACAAGCCATAATCGTTGGGCCAATAAGATTTTACGTCGCTTGGAATATCATTGTGGTCATTTAATGCACCAGCCATACCCATATAATCACCGCGACCTCTCATTGTATTCGCTCTAATTTGACCAATGTCTTTAGTGTCGAAACCTGAGCGGTCGTCAACTCTAATGTAGTGTCCATTCCAAGGATAAACTTTTTCACTAAAAATTCGTTCATCGGCTAACATGTTGCCAATAAGTCCGAGAGATGCAAATTCCCATTCGGCTTCGGTTGGCAAACGATATTTAGGTAAGAAAATACCATCTTCCAGGCGAACTTTTCTAAAATCATTGTTAGGGTCATAATCTGGCATTTGGTCACGAACGGCGCCCTCGTATTGTCCAGCTAAATATGCTTCTGTATTAAAGTTTTCTTCACCGGTTTGACCTGTAGGGTCTTGGTAAAGTAATCCTTCGCGAACCATAATCATTTCGTTAACCCTATCGGTTCTCCAGCTACAAAAATCATTAGCTTGCAGCCAGTTAACTCCAACTACGGGATACTCTTGGTAAGCAGGATGTCTGAAGTATAACTCAACGTAGGGTTCGTTAAAAGCTAACTTACTTCTCCAAACTAAAGTATCCGGAAGAGCCATTTTATAAACTTCGGGGTAATCAACAAAAACACGACGTAACCAAAAAAGATATTCTCTGTAATTAATATTGGTAACCTCGGTTTCGTCCATATAAAATGATGAAACGGTAACTCTTTTTGGAAAAGCATTCCATTCATATAACACATCTTGTTCTACTCGTCCCATTGAGAAAGTTCCACCTTCTATAAGAACTAGACCTGGACCTGTTTCCTGTTCTTCGTAAAACACATATTCAAAGCCACCGCTTTTTTCGTCGTTGTAATTCCACCCTGTTGTTGATGATTTTTTTACATCGCATGAAGACAATACCCCAAGCAACGCTATAAACGACATTACGATAAAGAAAGATTTGATATTCATATTTTAAATTTAATTAAAATTTCTATTAATAACTAAAATGATGGGCAACTTATTGTTCTAAACTTCTGTTTTTTCTGTTTGCAAGGGAAAATAAACGTGAAAGATAATTCGTGAGCTCCAAGAGTTTGATTTTTAAGTTGCGAAATTGTGAAATCGTAACTATATGCAAATTTTATTTTTTCTTTAACATAACCTAATGTCATTATAAATGAATCGTAATGGAAAGTTAAATTTTGGCGAAACCAAACCCCACCAACAATACCTTTACGGCTAAGGTATAAACCCCAATTCATTTGTTGAAAATCTCTTTGTTGTTGGAAAAGTATATTTGGAGAAACCATTAAATCTCCTTTTCTTAACCCCATACCTTTAATAGGAATATTTATACCATAATGTAAAGTGAATTTTCTTGGTAAAACTGCATCACCATTACCCCTGAACGATTCTGTTGGTTGTGTAATATGGGCAATAGCTATCCCAAAAAAATAATTTTTACTGGAAAGAACTCCACCTACCGAAAAATCGAAATGCTTTTCTACTTGGTTTGTTGGAACTAATACTTCAGATGTAGGATAAATTGGACCATATAAAGGGTGAATCATATCGGGAAAAATAAAATCCCAATTAAGTTTTTTCTGTATAAATGATGGTTGAAATGCTAAACTTAAATTTGATTTTCGGTTAATAATAAAAGTATAAGCATAAATTGCACTTATGTTAATAGTGGATATTGCACCATCGCCTTGTTGGTCTTCATAAATATATCCGCCCAAAGAACCTTCTAATGCTCTAACTTGTTGGTCGTAAGAGGCAATATAAGTAACGTAAGTTGAGCCTAATGCAGGCCACTGATTTCTGTAATTTAATGTTGCTCTGGGACATTTTACCGAACCTGCTAATGCGGGATTTAGATATAAGGGAGAAGCATAGAATTGAGAAAACTGTGGGTCCTGAGCATATATAAATTCACAACTACCTAATAATGCGATAATTATAATAACGGTGTAATTTTTTATCATCTCAATTTGCATTTACTATAATTTGCAATTATACAAATAATTTTAATATTATCACTATTTTGAGTAATAATTTTTATTTTAACGACCACAATAATAATATATTTTTCTCGTTTTTAAAAAAGTTGCACAAAAAAATAATTATTTTTACCTTGATAATAATACATAACGTAAACAATATGAATAAATTGCCTATAATATTAATGTTTTTATTATTTTTTATCAAATTTTCGTACTCTCAAAATAGTGAAAGAAAAATAAATTGGTTACCAAATAAAACTGAAAGTATTAACGACTATAATTTTGAATTGTTACATTTTTCGAATGATGTTTACGAAAATATTTCTACCGGATTGCCTTATTATTTTGAACAATTCGAAATGTTACCTTATAATAATGATGGTAAAATAGAAATAATTTCTACAAATTATGAAGCAGTTCCAGTTTCACAACTAAAAAAGATATTAAATACTGATAGTATTCCAAATGAAGTTAATTTTCACTCATTTATTTCTTATTCAAAGAAAAAATCTTTTTTACAGTTTTCATTTATTCCTTTGCGACGTAATAAAAATACAGGAACAGTTGAGAAATTGATTTCATTTACTTTTAAAAAATCAGAATATAACAATCGTCTTAAAAATATTAAAAGTAGAGTTTACGCATCAAATTCAGTTTTAAGTACTGGCAAATGGCAAAAAATTAAAATCAATCAAACAGGAATTTATAAACTTACTTATAAACAAATTACCGATATGGGATTTACAAATCCCGAAAACATTAAAATATACGGTAATGGAGGAAAACCTTTATCGGTATTTAATAGCGATTTTAGATACGACGATTTAGTCGAAAATCCTATTTGGTTTGAAAAAGGCAGCGATGGAATATTTAATTTTGGCGATTATATTTTATTTTATGCACATGGTCCGGTTTATTGGTCATATAACTCAACAAAAGGAATTTACACACATGCTCTGCATCCATATTCTGACGAGTCGTATTATTTTATTACTGACGATGGTTTAGTTTCAAAAACAATACAAACATTGCCAGTTGAAACAAACTCGCCTAATATCACAGTAAATACTTTTGATGATTATAATTATCACGAAATAGAATCTGGTAACTTTATTAAAAGCGGAAAATTATGGGTTGGCGAAAATTTTAATAATGTGCTTTCTTATGATTTTAATTTTTCTTTTCCTGCGATTAATCAAGCCGAACAGGCTACTTTTATAGCAATGGTTTACGGAAGAGCGGCTACCGCTAGTTCGTTTAATTTTAATGTTAACGGAACATCACTTGGTAGTGCTAATATAACTGCAGTTCAACTTGGAAGTGTAACCAGCAATAATGCAAATAGTAATTGGTTTATTAAACCTTTTACTCCTAATAGTTCGGGTTTAAGTTTTAATGTTACATACAATAAACCGGCAGATGGTGGTGAAGGGTGGCTCGATTATATTGATGTTAATGTTAGAAAACAACTAACAATGCAAGGTGGGCAAATACAATTTAGAGATATTAAATCTGTTTCACCAACAAATTATTCAGAATTTCAAATATCAAATGCAACAGTTAATACGATTGTGTGGGATGTTACAAACCCAGTAAATTCATTTATTGTTCCAACAAGTTTAAATGGAAATTTACTAACATTTACAGCAAAATCGGATACTTTGCACGAATATATTGCTTTTGATGGAACAATTTTTTATTCTCCAACAGTTGTTGGCGAAGTTGCTAATCAAAATTTACATGGTTTGCCGGCTACTGATATGGTTATAGTTTCGCATCCCGATTTTCTTACTTATGCAAACACATTAGCAGATTTTCATAGAACAAACGATAATTTATCTGTGTTAGTTGTTACACCTGATATTATTTACAACGAATTTTCTTCGGGAATTCCAGATATTACAGCTATAAAAGATTTTATGAAAATGTTTTATGACAGAGCAGGTACAGATACTTCACTTATGCCAAAATATCTTTTATTTTACGGCGATGGCTCTTATGATAACAGGCATAATTTTACATCAAATACAAATTTTATTTTAACATACCAATCAACATCTTCTTTATTGCCAACAGCATCATTTTGTACAGATGATTATTTTGGAATGTTAGATGATAATGAAGGCGATTATATTGGAGGGTTAGATATTGGAGTTGGAAGATTACCCGTTGATAATAGTGCTGAAGCTCAAGGAGTTTTAAATAAAATAATAAATTATTATAAATCATCAACTAATGGCGATTGGAAAAACTGGCTAACTTTTATTGCCGATGACGAAGATAGCAATGAACATATATCACAATCTAATTCGCTATGTACTTATATTGATACAACTTATCATGTTTATAATATTGATAAAATATTTTTAGATGCTTTCCAACAAATTTCTACTCCACTTGGAGACCGCTATCCCGATGTTAATACAGCAATTTCAAATAGAATGAAAAAGGGTACATTGTTAATGAACTACACTGGTCATGGAAATGAACTTGGGCTTGCACACGAAGCTATAATCGGAGTTTCGGATATAAATTCATGGACAAATTTTGAAAGATTACCACTTTTTATTACAGCAACTTGTGAGTTTAGCCGTTACGATGACTTTGCAAGAACTTCAGCAGGAGAAATGGTGATTTTAAATCCAAATGGTGGAGCAATATCAATGTTTACAACTACTCGTTTAGTTTACAGTAATTCAAATTTTGCAATTAATACGTCTTTTATAAATAGAATATTTAAAAAAGATAATAACAATAATTATTTAAAACTTGGCGATATTTATATGCTAGCAAAGAATGCAACGTCAAGCAATTCCGATATTAATAAAAGGAATTTTTCTCTATTAGGAGACCCCGCATTAACATTAGCATATCCCAAATATATTGTTGTTACAGATAGTGTAAATGGAATTTCAACAACAACTTTTAACGATACCATTCATGCTTTACAAAAAGTTACTATAAAAGGACATATACAAAATCAAGATGGTACGCCAATAAACAATTATAATGGTACGTTATATCCGACAATTTTCGATAAACCAATTACAATTGCTACACTTGCAAATGATGGTGGTTCAAAGTATTACTTTAAACTTCAAAATAATACCTTATATAAAGGTAAAGCAACAATAAATAATTCGTATTTTAAATTTACTTTTGTTGTTCCCAAAGATATTCAATACAACATTGGATACGGAAAAATAAGCTACTATGCCGATAATAACACAGTATTTGATGGGCATGGTTATACCAATGTATATATTGGTGGCAACTCTTCGGGACCAATAACAGATTTAACAGGTCCCGCAGTTCAACTATTTATGAATGATGATAATTTTGTTTATGGAGGGATTACCGACGAAAACCCGAATATTTTTGCTAAACTTCAAGACGAAAACGGAATAAACACAGTTGGAAATGGCATTGGGCACGATATTACAGCGGTTCTTGATGGAAATACTGCGAAAACAATAGTTTTAAACGAATACTACGAAGGCAATTTAAATGATTATCAAAGTGGAACAGTAAAATATTCATTATCAAATATTTCAAGCGGACGACATAATATAAAATTTAAAGCATGGGATGTTTGTAATAATTCTACCGAAGCTACCACAGAATTTGTTGTTTCCCAAGCTCAGGATTTAACCATCGGAAATATTTTTAATTACCCCAATCCATTTACTACTTCCACTGGATTTTATTTTGACCATAATCAAATTAACATTAATTTAGATGTATTAATTTCAATATTTACTATTACCGGAAGATTAATAAAATCTATTAAAACAACTTTAAACAACAATAGCTTTCATAGCACACCAATACCTTGGGATGGTTTAGATGATTATGGCGACAAAATAGGTAAAGGGGTTTATATTTATAAGCTAACAGTTAAAGCACCAAATGGCAAACAACAAGATAAATTTGAGAAACTTGTGATTTTAAGATAATAAATTTTCAAATTTTTCGTTTCTTTTCTAATTTATAGTAATATTGTATTTATTTATTGTTTTAGTAATAGTTTGATTATGAGAAGTTTTATTTCAAGATTAATATCTGTATTATTGTTTGTTTGTTTAAATTTTATTGGGTTTTCGCAAAGTAAAATGACAACACAAGAATTAAATGGTCGTGCCGGCGATGTAAATACAATTACCACCGCTGTACCTTTTCTTACTATAGCTGCCGACTCAAGAGCCGGAGCAATGGGCGATGCAGGCGTTTCAACAACTCCCGACTTAAATTCGCAGCACCATAATCCATCAAAATATGCTTTTATGAAAAATGATTTTGGAATATCAATTTCATATACTCCATGGTTAAGGCAATTAGTTAACGATATTAATTTAGCTTATATTGCCGGTTATAAGAAAATTGGTGGTGGACAAACTATTAGCTCATCATTAAGATATTTTTCGTTAGGCGATATTACATTTACTGATATTAATGGAAGTGTTGTCGGACAGCATAAACCAAACGAATTTGCACTCGATTTAGGCTATAGTCGTTTGCTTGGGAAAAATTTGTCCGGCTCAATTGCCTTACGTTATATAAACTCAAATCTTACCGGCGGATATTCCGGTACAGGTCAGCAAACAAGGGCTGGGCAAGCATTTGCATCGGATGTTTCGTTTTTCTACTATAAGCCAATGGAAGTGCAAAAGAAAAAAGCCGAACTTGGAGTTGGTTTAAATATTTCAAATATTGGTTCCAAACTATCATATACCGACAATGCCGATAAAGATTTCTTACCTTGTATGTTACGATTAGGAACATCTTATAAAATGGAATTAGATGATTATAATAGTTTACTTGGAGTTGTTGAACTTAGTAAATTATTAGTTCCAACTCCACCTATTTATTATATTAAAGGTGAAGTAAAACCTAACGGTGATACTGTAAGTCAAGATTTGACTGAAATAAAATATGGCAAAGACCCAAATGTTTCTCCTGCTGTCGGAATTTTTCAATCATTTTGGGATGCTCCCGGAGTTGCTCCCGACCCATTAAATCCCGATAAACGTTCGCGTGGAAAAGAAGAATGGCGCGAAATTAATTGGTCGTTTGGTTTAGAGTATTGGTATGCAAAACAATTTGCTTTAAGAGCAGGTTATTTTTTCGAAGACGCTACAAAAGGCAATCGTAAATTTTTTACTGTAGGATTAGGATTAAAATTAAAAGTTTTTGCACTCGATTTTTCTTATCTAATTCCTGTGCATCAAAAAAATCCTTTAGAAAACACATTGCGTTTTACTCTAACATTTGATTTTGAGGGAATTAAAGGAAAAGAAGCACCCGGCAATAAATAATGTGAA
>JAVHRE010000309.1:0-2699 GCA_036171495.1 Bacteroidales bacterium | reverse complement strand
GAACTTTTTTTTGAAAAATTCGAATTTTTAACAGCTTAGGCATGCCCCCTTGTCTGTTTTTTTCTACAAAGATTTAGTAGCTATGCTACAATAATTTATGTAAATCCTGCCCTGAGCGAAGTCGAAGGGTAGTTGCAAGAGCTTTGTAATAAGTAATTTATAAAACGTTTTTTAAGCAACTTCGTTGCGAAATCTTATTGTTATAAATTTAGTCGGTTAGTAGTGATATTTTAGCTAAAAATTAAATGAATTTATTGCCACGACCTTCCTTCGACTTCGCTCAGGATGACAGGTCGTTGTTTTTAATGTAAATAGTTTGTTATATCAGTTACATTGCCTTTTTCGTCCCACTCGGTTTTTTCTATATAAATTCCTTTTTTGAATGTAGCTTCTTTTTTCTTTTTACCGCTTTCGTAATACCATATATTTTTACCATCCATTTCATCGTCAGCATAATTTGCAAGTATTCTTGGTTGTCCGTTTGTGAACCAAAAACGCCATTTACCTTCTTTTTTGCCATCAGAATAAGTACCTTCAATTTTCTTTTGACCATTGCTATACCAATACTCCCAGAACCCATCTTTTACTCCATTTTTATATGCTCCGCGTAATCCTTTCTGACCGGTTTCGTAATAACCATAACATTGTCCGGTATATGGCTCTGTTGCTTTTTTTAGAAACATAACTTGAGTATGTTCTTCCAATTGCGAGTTATCTACACCTTGAGCAAATGTTTTGTCTAAAAGGTTTTGAAAATATTTTATTAGTGGTTTACGATAAGTTTCATTTTCTATTAAATTATTATCTTTTCTATCAAGCACCTCAATAGTTACTGCTATATTTTCTTGAGATGGACAATAGGGGCAAGGGAACCAAGAAATTGTGAAGTTTACCTTTTCGGGAATGCTGTAAATTTTAACTTTTTTCCAGCGAATAAAATTTGTTTTAATTTTTGCATCGCTTCCAAATGTTTCTTTTAATATATTTATGTAGTTTGCAGCATTTTGAAGTTCGCGAGTCGAAAAAGTAAGCAAATATTGCGATTTATCGTTTTTTTTACTTTTCCAACGTAAAGCTTCAATATTATCGTAACACATTGCAACTATTTCATTTAAAAGGAATAACGAATCGTCAATCTCTATGTGTAGAAATTGTTTTAAATTAATTTTTGAAATTGGAAGTTTAACTTGCTTATAACCAACTGAAGATACAATTATAGTATCGTTTAAATATTTAGAATCAAAAGGTAATTCAAATTTACCGTCATCGGCAGTAATTGTTCCAATTGTGGTTTTATAAATTTGTACGCTTGCAAAACTTATAGGTTCATCGCTGGATACAGAATGCACGCTGCCTTTTAAAATAATTTGAACGTTGTTTTGTGCAAACAAACTATTTGTAAAAACTAAAATTAATAAAAGCAACAAACGGAACATATTATTTTTTTTCAAACCTACATTAATTTTAAAAATTAAACAAGTTTAAGGATATTACTGTATTTCAAATTATTAAAATAATTCATTAAAGTTTTTAAATTGTTAATTTGGCTGCAAAACATTAATTCTTAATTCAAATGATGTAAGAGTTGTGAATTATTAAAAGTCATCATGAAGTAATCAATCGTCATCCTGAGGCACTCGAAGGACGACTGTAACATCTTAATCAGTCTTTGAGAACCTCAGACTGACATTGGAAATAATATTAATAGGAATAAAAGATTTGTGAAGTTGTCTGAACTTTATTTGTAAGATTCATAGGATTTCTGCACCGGGATTTGCAATCCCGAAAAACTAATTCAATAATGAATCAGTATTACCACCCAAACATTGAGTTCCCCATACTATGTGAATATGGGTTAGAGTAAGTATTAAATGGAGAATTTCCTCCTTTATTAAATTGCATTTCGAAATACAAACTGGTATGTTCGTTAAAGTTGTACCCAATTCCTAATTTTCCGCCTTTAGCTTCATTGGAAAATGCGGAATTTATATTATTTGTAGGTTTATTTATAGATGTGTAAGCTCCACCTGTTAAAAATATTCTATTGCTGATTTTGTAAGAACCCTGTGTATAAAAAAATGTGCCGTTTACACTGTTATTCAATATTGAATTGTTTTCCGATAATTTATTTGAAAAATTAAAAGAGCTAAAAATAAATCCGGCTTGTATGGATAGTTTTTTTGTTAAATCAACATTATAATTTGGAGCAATATAAGAACCATAAAACCCATTTCCGTTACAAACACCACCAACTGCACCGGCATTAACACCCCATTTGCCCGATATATTGTTTTGCTTTAAATTTGATGGGTTAAAATATTCGTTAGTGCTATCGGTTTGACTTTTAGCAATAATAAAAACAAATAGTAACGATATTGTAAATGTGATAATTTTCATTTTTCAAATTAATTAATCAAAAGTACAAAATATATTATATCAATAATCAAAAATTAACATAAAAAAGATTAAAAACATTATTTTTTTCTTTAAAATCAGTCATCATGAGAGCCCGCTCTGAGTATGCCGAAGGGTTCTCGAAGGGTGACTGATTTAAAACAATAAAAACAGCATGTGTTAATTTTTTGCTGATTGTTTGCAAAAATAAATTATATATATTTGTAAATAAAAATTTTAGATATAAATGTGTAAAATTAATTATAAGCGGTTGTTGTCGGAAAAAGGTGTTCTTATACACTAGT
>JAVHRE010000308.1:0-2701 GCA_036171495.1 Bacteroidales bacterium | reverse complement strand
AAAAAAAGCCCGAAATTTTATTTTCGAGCTTTAAAGTTGTTAAATTTTGTTATATGCTTTTATACCGCTTCTGTCCAATTTTGCAAAAATCGGACAGCGACATAACTGACCGTAAGGTATCTTCCGCCAAAAGCGGAGTCTGCCTACACTCAGTATAACTGTCATAATTTAATTTTTTTATGACATCAACCCTCTCCAAAGGAGAGGAAGTAGAATAAATAAAAGCAAATTAATGCTATTTTCAATAAGCTTTACTTTTGATTATTTTTTGCATCAATGCTGAGCGTAGCATGTGGTACGGCTCTTAATCTTTCTTTAGGAATTAATTTTCCGGTTTCGCGGCAAATTCCGTAAGTTTTATTTTCTACACGAATTAAAGCAGCTTGCAAATGCTGAATAAATTTTTCCTGCCGTTGCGCAAGTTTACCAGTTTCTTCTTTTGAAAGCACATTAGCACCTTCTTCCAACGCTTTAAAAGTTGGCGAAGTGTCGGTAATATCATTACCATCGGTATTATTAAGTGCCGCTTTTAAAATTTCATAATCTTTTTTTGCCTTTTCGAGTTTTTGTATAATAAGTTCCTTGAACTCAACTAACTCATCATCGGAATACCTTGTTTTTTCATTCATATAATTAATTTTTAAGTTTTTCTATTATTAAACTTTTGATACTTGTAATTGTGTTGATATGTAATTGTCAATTTCTACGGTATAAGTATTTTTTTGTTCCAATTTATCGAATAAATTTATAGAAAGTGCTAAAGTTTGAGAACATATATAATCCTTGTGAAGCTCTACCGCATTGGTTATAAACTCATTATTTTCCATGTTGATAAGAATTTTATCGGTAACCTCAAAACCACTTTCTTTTCTGATATTTTGAATTCGATTAACTAATTCGCGAGCTATACCTTCGTTTTTTAACTCTTCTGTAATATTTATATCAAGTGCAATAGTAATTGAACCTTCTGTACTAACCAACCAACCGGGAATATCTTCGCTAAGTATTTCGACATCTGATAATGAGATTTCAAAAGTGCTACCTTCTGCATTAATTGTTACGGATTTTAAAGTTTCAATATTATGAATATCTTCCTGAGTCAAAGTAGATATAGCATTTGCAACTATTTTCATAGATTTGCCATACTTTGGACCAAGTGTTTTATAATTTGGTTTTATTTTTTTTACAAGCATACCCGATGTTTCGCGTAACAATTCCATTTCCTTTACATTAACTTCGGCTAAAATTAAATCTTTTACAGCTAACAATTTAGCAGCAAAATCTTCATTCAAAATAGGGAGCATTATTTTTCCTAATGGTTGGCGAACTTTAATATTTACTTTACGACGTAAAGCTAAAACCATTGATGTTACTTTTTGGGCAATGTCCATTCTTTCTTCTAACAATTTGTCAATTAAATTATTGTCGAAAGAAGGAAATTTCGATAAATGCACTGATTCACTTTTATCTTTTTCGGAAATATGATTCAAATCTTTGAATAGTTTTTCGGTATAAAATGGTGCAATCGGACTTGCTAATTTAGCAATTGTATGAAGACTTATGTATAATGTTTGATAAGCGGAAAGTTTATCATTATTCATTTCGCCACCCCAAAAACGTTTACGGTTTAAACGAACATACCAATTACTTAAATTTTCGCTAACAAACTCCTGAATTGCACGACCAGCCTTAGTTGGTTCATAAGTTTCGTAATATTCTTCAACGTCTTTAATTAAAGTGTTTAAAAGTGAAATTATCCAACGGTCAATTTCTGGACGTTCGCTAACTTTTATTTCAGGTTCTTTTGCTGTATAACAATCGACATTAGCATACAGAGCAAAAAACGAATAAGTATTATATAAGGTTCCAAAAAATTTTCTTCGGACTTCGTCAATTCCTTCAATATCGAATTTTAGATTATCCCAAGGCTGAGCATTTGTAATCAGATACCATCTTACTGCATCGGCTCCATATTTCTCAATAACTTCAAATGGATTTACTGCATTTCCCAGACGCTTCGACATTTTGTTACCATTTTTATCGAGCACTAATCCATTTGAAATAATATTTTTAAAAGCTACGGAGTCAAATAGCATTGTTGCAATTGCATGAAGTGTAAAAAACCATCCGCGGGTTTGGTCAACTCCTTCGGCAATAAAATCGGCAGGAAAAGCTCTTCCCGACCCCTCTCCAAAAGAGAGGGGAGATTCAATCATTTCTTTATGTTCGAAAGGATAGTGCATTTGTGCATAAGGCATTGCACCCGAATCGAACCATACATCAATTAGGTCGAGTTCGCGATTCATTGGCTTACCTGTTTCAGAAACAAGCACAATACGGTCAACATAAGGACGATGAATATCAAATTTTAAATAATTTTCTTTAGAAAAATCGTTTTCAACAAAATTTTCTAAAGGGTTTGTTTCCATTAATCCGGCTTTTACCGCTCTTTCTATTTCTTTTTTTAGCTCTGATAACGAGCCCACACATTTCATTTCGGATTTATCCTCGGTAGCCCAAATAGGCAAAGGTGTTCCCCAGAATCTTGAACGCGAAAGATTCCAATCAACAAGATTTTCGAGCCATTGTCCAAAACGTCCTGTTCCGGTTGATTGTGGTTTCCAGTTAATTGTTTTGTTAAGTTCCAACATTCTGTCTTTAAAGGCAGTAGTTTTAATAAACCATGAATCGAGCGGATAAT
>JAVHRE010000307.1:0-13527 GCA_036171495.1 Bacteroidales bacterium | reverse complement strand
AAAAAAATCGTTAACCATAAACCATTAAAGGTATAGGCATTTGTGGCTTTTCTTTTAATATTCTTCTCGAATTTTTCTCGTCAATTTTTAAGTTTAATATTAGTTCATCAATGTTTTTAAATTTCAGTTCATTCCTAAGTCTTTCAATAAGATATATCTTAATAGGGATATTGTAAATATCTCGAGAAAAATTAAAAATATTAACTTCTATTGACTTTATATGAGGTTGGTTTTCGATTGTGGGACGATAACCAATATTTAACATTCCTTTATAATAGATGTTTCCAATTTCAATATAAACTGCGTAAACACCTTCCTTTGGAATTAATTTTAATTCATCGTCTAATTTTAAATTAGCTGTTGGGAAGCCAATTTTTTTTCCAATTTTAAAACCATCAACAACAGTTCCGGAAATAAAATAATCGTAACCCAAAAGTTTGTTTGCCTTATTAACATCACCATTATCAAGAGCCGAGCGAATTTTAGTTGAACTTACTGTAATATTGTCCACATCAAAAGCATCAACTTTATGTAAATCAAAACTGTAAAGTTTTGCAAGATTTTCGAGGGTATCGAATTTGCCCTCACGTTCTTTCCCAAACTGATGGTCGTATCCTACAACTAAAGTTTTTACTCCAATTTGAGCGACTAAAATATTTTTAACGTATTCTTGCGATGTTAAATTAGCAAATTCTTTTGTAAATAGCTGATAATATACATGTTTTACACCTAATCTTTTAAATAAAATTCTTTTCTCATCAAGGGTATTAAGTAAATTAAAATTACCTTTTCCTAATACATATCGGGGATGAGGCCAAAAAGTAAAAACTATTGGAGTACCGTTTTTTTTATTAGCAAGAGCAATTGTTTGAGCTAAAACTTTTTGATGTCCCAAATGCAAACCATCAAACGTACCAATAGTTACAACTGGATTTTTAAGTTTTAGCATTTCGTCATTTTCGATTACCCGCACGTTAAAAAAATATAAAAACACAAAGATATAATTTAAAATTTGCCTCTAAAAGACAAAAATTCTTTAGATTAAAATTATTTTTGCAAAATAATTTTTAATCTATATGAAAAATTTAATATTGATTTTCGGCATTTTATTTTTTTTAAACTCATGCAAAACCAATAATGATGGTTATACCATATCAGGTAAAATAAATGGTGCAAAAGGAAAAGTAATTTATTTTGCATCTTCAAACATAACAGATTCAGTTAAAATCAACAACGATAACACATTCGAATTTACTGGGAAAATTACCGAACCCGATTTTTTCAACTTATATTTCAATAAAACAAATCCTATATTGTTGTTTGTTGATTCGGTTGACAAAATTGATATTGAAGCCGATACTTCAAATTTTTCGCAAAACTATAAAGTTTCCGGCTCTGTTACTTCTGAACAAATTATGCAACTTCAACAAAAGTTAAATACTACCTTTAATAAAGTACAACAACTTTATAACGAAAAAGTATTAACAGCCGATAGTGCTCATATTGATTCTATTAGAACAGTTTTCACAAATGAAAGTAATGCATTAGTTGAAAATCATAGGAAAGAAGTTTTCGATTTTATTAAAAAGAACCCTAGTTCATTTGCTTGTTTAACTGCAATATATCAGGCATTTGATAGCCGGAACCCGGTTTTCAGATACGAAACTGATGCTCCATATTATAATTTAATTGACTCTGCTTTGATGGCAAAAGAGCCTAACTCAAAACACACGAAAGAATTTCATAGTCAGATTGTTGAAATTAAACAACAATTAAACCGCGAAGAAATGCTCGGCAATAAAATAAAAGAAGGTATGGAAGCTCCCGATTTTGAAGTTCCACAAGTTAATGGTTCACTAATAAAACTTTCTTCGTTCCGTGGTAATTATGTTTTGCTTGATTTTTGGGCTTCGTGGTGTTCGCCCTGCCGTCAGGAAAACCCGAATGTTTTAATTGCATTTAACAAATTTCAAAAGAAAGGATTTAGAGTTTTTCAAGTATCTTTAGATAAAGATAAAAACGCATGGATTGCTGCTATAAATAAAGACGGACTCGGACAATGGAAACACGGAAGCGATTTACAATATTGGAACTCGGCACCTGCTAAACTTTATGCAGTTCAAAGCATTCCGTCAAATTTTTTAATTGACCCTAAAGGAAATATTGTAGCAAAAAATTTACGAGGACAACAACTTATTGATGCACTTGAACAAATATATCACAAATAGTTAATTTTACAAAGTATTTAAATTAGAACAACATAATAACAAATTTTACTGAGAAATCTTATTAAACTTTTAGCATTCCTATTATTCCTGCCATTTTATACGACAGGACAAAATTATTTTCAACAACACGTTGATTACAAAATATCTGTAAAGTTAGATGATACAAAAAATACATTAACTGCTTATGAAGAAGTGATTTATACAAATAACTCACCAGACACTTTGACTTTTCTTTATTTTCATTTATGGGCTAATGGGTACAGCAATTTATCAACTCCAATGGCAAAACAAATGCAAAAAAGCGGAAATATGCATTTTTACTATGCTGCCGATACTTCACGCGGTTATATTGACAGTTTAAATTTTAAAGTTAACAACGAGCAAGTTAATTGGCATTTTTTAAAAGACACAAATGATGTTTGCAAAATAATATTAAAAGAAAAACTTTTACCCGGAAAATCAATAACAATTAGCACACCTTTTTTTGTAAAAATTCCAGGCGAAGATTTTTCCCGTTTAGGGCACTATTTGCAATCGTACCAAATTACACAGTGGTATCCCAAACCTGCTGTTTACGACAATAACGGCTGGCAATATTTTTTTTATTTGAATCAAGGTGAATTTTATTCGGAATTTGGAAAATTTGATGTTTCAATAACGCTTCCAGAAAATTATTTTGTTGCAGCTACAGGTATTCTTCAAAATTCAGAAGAATTAGAAAAAATCGAAAAAAATGCTGAAGAAACCTCAAAGATTTTAAAATATAACAAAAGTGAAAACAGTTTTCCGGAATCCTCAAAAAAATTTAAAACGTTACGTTTTGTTCAGGATAGCATTCATGATTTTGCATGGTTTGCCGATAAGCGATTTCATATTTTAAAAGGCAGCGTTGAATTGCCAGACAGTAAACGAAAAGTTACAACATGGATTTATTTTACAAACATTGAAGGAAATATATGGAAAGATGCTATTGCCTACGTTAATAATGGAGTTTATTTTTATTCAAAATGGATTGGCGAATATCCTTATAATCAATGCACTGCTGTAGAATCGGTACTTGGAGCTGGTGGCGGAATGGAATATCCGATGATTACAAATATAGGAAGTTCGGGTAATGCACAAAATCTCGAAAATGTTATTATTCACGAAGTTGGACACAACTGGTTTTACGGAATTTTGGGCTTTAACGAACGCTTGCATCCGTGGATGGACGAGGGCATAAATAGCTATTACGAAGAACGATATACAACAGATATTGTAAAAAATACGGGCTACTATAGTTCATACAATTCTTTATTAAAATTGTTGGGATTAAAATTATCGAATCCTTTCGATTTTAATAAAATTGCCTGCGATTATATAGCTCGCAATGGTTCCGACCAATCTCTCGATTTAAGTTCCGAAGATTTTATAACCGAAAATTATGCAATAATAGCATACTCAAAAGGTGCATTAGCAATGAACTACCTTAAAAATTATTTAGGTATAACAATTTACGATAATTGCATGCATAGCTTTTTCGACAATTGGAAATTTAAACATCCAAACCCCAGCGATTTAAAAAACACTTTTGAACGTTGCTCTGGAAAAAATTTATCGTGGTTTTTTGATGGAATATTGCATAATGTTATTTATTCCGATTATAAATTAAAAAAAATCAAACTCAATAAAAATACCAATGAATTACAACTTGTTATAAAAAATAAAGGAAAGCTTAACTCTCCTTTAAATTATTCACTTATACAAAATGAAAATACTGTTGATTCTAATTGGATAGAAGGATTTTTGGGTAAAAAGAGTTTTATTGTTAACAACAATAATTTCGATAAAGTTTTAATTGACCCAAACAAGCAAATGTTCGAAATTAATCGTAACAATAATCAAATTAGAAAAAATGGGATTTTACGAAAAGTTGAACCTTTAAATTTTAAATTATTTGGCATTGCCGAAAATCCATTAAAAACTCAACTTTTTTATAGCCCTGTAGTTGGTTGGAACTATGCAGATGGAATAATGCCCGGACTTTTAATTTACAATCCTGTTTTTCCGGAAAAAAAATTCCAATACCGATTAATGCCTATGTATGGGATTAACTCTTTGAAACTTACAGGCATTGCTTATGCCGAATATAATATTTATCCATACCCGACATTGTTGCAAAAACTGAGCTTATTCACTAATTTACAAACATTTAATAGTTACACAACTAAATTTTATAATTGGCAAAAATACGATATTGGAGTAAAATATTTAATGAAACGAACTGCAAAAAAACCAAAACAGCAAATAGATGGGGAATTAAAATTAACTAAAATAATATCAGATTATACAAGTTCTGAATATGTTTTAACAAACTTCAGAATAATGTTAAATAATAACACTAAACCATTTCCGTATTTTGGTGAGTATAATTTCGAAACCGGTCCTGATTATGAAAAAACATGGGCAGAATTTAAAATACAAGTCAATTATAAATTTAAAAATAAAGGTTTTAGTGCAAGAGTTTTTGCAGGAACTTTTATAAATAATAACAACAAACAAATTCAAAACAGCTTTTATTTATCAGGGACATCAAGTTACAATGATTACAGATTTTCTGAAGTTTTTCCTAACAGGTTAAATCATGATATTTCAAATATTTGGTCACATCAATTTGTTAACAACGACGGAGGGTTTGGAATTTATACTCCAATTAAATCAAATAAATGGCTTACATCGTTAAATTTAAAAGCAGCATTTCCAATACCTTTGCCTTTAAGTATTTATTTTAATATTGCTACATATTATAATGCAGGCAAGGAGTTTAGCGATTCTGTTATTTTTCCCTACGAATTGGGAATTGAACTTAATATTATAAAAGATATATTTGCAATTTATTTTCCAATAACAATGTCGAATAATATAAAGCAAACTACAAGTTTCTATGCAAAAAGTTATTTTGATGAAATTCGTTTTGTTTTAAATTTTTCTAAGATTGTACCGTTTAAATACACAAACAAATTACCTATAATGTTTTGATAACAAATAAAAATATATATTTTTTATCTGATGCTCATCTTGGATTTCCCAGCCACGAAGAAAGTTTAGTACGCGAAAAACTACTTGTGAAGTGGCTCGACGAAATAAAAAATGATGCTCAGGAAATTTACCTTGTTGGCGATATTTTTGATTTTTGGTTTGAGCATAAAAGAGTTGTACCAAAAGGTTTTACAAGACTCTTAGGCAAAATATCTGAAATTTGCGATAGTGGTATTCCAATTCATTATTTTACCGGCAATCACGATTTGTGGATTTTTAATTATTTACCAAAAGAAACCGGAGTTATATTGCATCGCAACGAAATTATTAAAGAATTTAATGGCAAGCGATTTTTAATTGCTCACGGCGATGCTTTAGGTCCAAAAGACACAAGTTTTAAAATCCTAAAAAAAATATTTCTGAACAAAGTAGTTCAGTGGTTTTTTAAACGATTGCACCCAAATTTTACAATGTGGATTGGAATAAATTGGTCAAAATCGAGCCGATATAACGATAAAGCAGAAAATTTAAAATTTTTAGGTGAAGATAAAGAACGCTTAATTGCTTATGCAAAACAAAAACTCGAAAAAGAACATTTCGATTATTTTATTTTTGGACATCGGCATGTTCCAATGGAACTTATGTTATCACAAAGCTCAAAATTTATAAATCTTGGCGACTGGATTAGCAATTTTACTTATGCCGTTTTTGATGGAAATGATTTGAGTTTAAAACATTATAACTAAATTCAATTTCTAATATTTATTTCTTTCCTTCGTTATGTGTGCCACAGACCACAGAGAAGGGAAAATAAATATTGGCAGCTTATTATTTTTGAATTAGCAGATATTATTTTAATTTTGACAAAAATTTTTGTTAGAAAAATAAACGAGTGGAACAAAACGGATTTAATTCTATTAAAATTTACGATTTCGTTTTACGTAATCTTAAACCATTAATAATTATAGCAATACTGGCATTTATTGTATCGCTGATTGTAGCTATTTTGCTTCCATCAAAATATCGTGCAACGGTTATTTTATTTCCGGCTAATTCCGAATCAGTATCAAAATCGCTTATTTCCGAAAATCAACCGTCAAAAGGATTACTCAATTTTGGTGCTGCCGAAGATGTCGAACAATTTTTACAAGTTTTGTATTCCGATGAAATAAGAAAAAGGATAACAGAGAAATATAATCTTTTTGAGCATTACGGTATTGATTCTACACAGCAATATCCTTATACTCGTTTAAACAAAAGGTATCTGGATAATATTTCTTTCAGACGTACAGAATTTTTATCAATAGAAATTGAAGTTTTAGATAAAGACCCGAAAACTTCAGCAAATATTGCTAACGATATTGCCGATTTTGCCGACAGCACTATTAACAAAATGCAACACGAACGTGCAAAACAAGCTTTTGCTCTTGTTAATAAAGAATATCTGAATGCTTTAGTTAATTTGAATTTTATTCAAGACTCGTTAACTAAACTTCGCGATTTGGGAGTTTTTAATTACGAAGCACAAAGCGAAGTTTTTAGCGATGCTTATGCTGTTGCAATTGCCAAAGGAAACAAAGAAGGTGTTCGCGATTTGGAAGAAAAGTTTAAAATTCTTGCTAAATATGGCGGTGCATATCAAAATTTTAGCGAAATGGTTACCAACGAAACCAAACGCATTAGTCTTTTAAAACAAAAATATACCGAAGCAAAAATTGATGCCGAGCAAAATATCTCTCATAAATTTATTGTAAGCAAAGCCGAAGTTCCCGAAAAAGAATATTATCCAATACGTTGGCTCATTGTTGTTTCTGGTGTTTTATCAGCTATTGTGTTTGGAATTATCATATTAGCTTTTGCCCAATTATTAAAAAAAAAACGCTAATTCCCAAAATTGACTTTAATTTAAAAGAAATAGAAAAAAAAATAATATTATTTAATTACGATAAAATGGAAACATACTTTAGAAACAAAAAAATAGTTAATTTATTAAACAAATGGAAAATTCATTTAATAATTATTACTATTGTATCTATAGCAATTGGAGTTTTTATTTCATCGCCAATTGTTATTACACCAAAATTCAAATCTTCTGCAATAATTTATCCTGTTAACACTTATACTTATTCAAAAGAATCTACTACCGAGCAAATGTTGCAGGTATTAAATTCAAACGATATAAAAGAAAAAATGTTAAAAGCTTTTGATTTAGAAAAACACTATAAAATAGATACTTTGGAACCTCAACATTACACTTATTTTTTAGATGAATACAATGGAAATATAAGCATTAGTAAAACAGAATACGAATCGGTAGAAATAAAAGTATTAGATGAAAACGCAAAAACAGCTTGCCAAATGGTTGACAGTATAATTAGTTTTTACGATAATAAAATGGCTTCACTTCATAAAAGGAAACAAAAAGAAGTAATGGAAATTTCGCGTTCAGAATATGGAAAAAAGAAACTCGAGTTAGATAGTCTGGAAAAACTTATTAAGGATTATCGCCAAAAATATGGAATAATGAACTTTAACTCACAAGTATCAGAGGCAACAAAAGGAGAGCTTGCCGGAAATAATAAAGCTTTAGAATTATTTAAAAACCTGCAAGAGTACGGGGTTGATTATCAGAGAATTGATTCAATGCTGTTTAATGCTAGAAAAGAAGTGATTTTTGATAAATATTCTATTGAAGTTGCAATAAGAGAATATAATAAACATATTTCATATTCACAGGTAATCTCTACACCATACCCAGCCGATAAAAAATCGTATCCTCTTAGATGGTTAATTGTTGCAATTACCGTTATTGCTTCGTTAATTTTTTCTGTAATTGTAATTGCTGTAATAGACAGCAAACAAAAAGTATAAGCACTTTGCCCGAACGTAAAAGCATATTGTGGGTTTATGGTTTGTCGGCTATTTTTATTGCATTAAACGCATATTTTATTGCTACCGAACAATATTTGTTTTCGCTTGTCCCAATTGTTTTACTCGTTGTTTTAATTACAATTTTTGCTCTCGACAAATTATTTTTTGGAATCGTTTTACTTACACCACTTTCGTTGCCACTTTATGAGTTAGTTCATGGACTTGATTTTAATATGTCTTTACCAACTGAACCTCTGCTTTTTGGATTACTAATAATATTTATTTTAAAACTTTTAATTGATAAGTCTTTCGATAAAAACATTTTGTATCATCCATTATCAATTATTATCGGTATTAATTTATTGTGGATTTTAATTACAAGCTTTACCAGTACAATGCCATTGGTGTCTTTTAAATTTTTTATTTCCCGATTATGGTTTGTGGTTGGCTTTTATATATTTGCCTTACAGTTATTTAAAAACAAGAAAAATATTGGTGTTTATTTTTGGCTTTATACTTTTTCGCTGTTAATTGTTATTGCTTATGCGCTTGTAAGGCAAGCTCATTATGGTTTTTTTGACCAGGAAGCTGCGAACTATGTAGTTAATCCGCTTTACAACGACCATACTGCCTATGGTGCTGCATTAGCTATGATAATTCCCGTTATGCTCGGATTATTATTTCTTAAGCAATATTCTTATAAACAACGAATAGCAGCATTTATCGTTTTATCAGTTCTTGCATTAGCTATGACATTTTCTTATACGCGTGCAGCATGGCTTAGCTTGTTTGTTGCGTTTATTGTGTTTGGTGTTATAACTCTTAAAATTAAATTAAGAACATTTATTTTACTATTTGTTAGCACAATTATTGTGCTTTTGTTGTTTTGGACTCAAATTTATATGAAGTTAGAAAAAAACAGGCAAGATGCCTCGTCTAACTTCACAGAACAATTGCAATCAATTACAAACGTATCTACCGATGCTTCAAATCTTGAGCGTTTAAATCGTTGGAATTGTGCAATAAGAATGTTTAAAGAAAAACCGATTTTCGGTTGGGGACCAGGCACATATATGTTTAAATATGCACCTTTTCAGCTATCTTACGAAAGAACTATAATAAGCACAAACTCGGGCGACCTTGGTAATGCACATAGCGAATATTTAGGACCACTTTCGGAATCAGGAATTTTTGGAACGCTAACATTTTTAGCAATAATAATTGGAGCAATTTATTATGCTATACGCGTATATAAAACAACCAGCGATAAAAATGTAAAAATACTTGTACTTTCTGTATTAATAGGGTTAATAACATATTACACGCACGGCATTTTAAATAATTTTCTTGATACCGATAAACTTTCAGCATTATTTTGGGGCTTTACTGCAATTATAGTTGCACTCGATATTGCAGAAAAAGAAAAGAAAATTGAACTAAAGCCAAAAGAAGAAAACAACAAATGACAGTTGAAGAATTTTTTGATTTACTTGTTGAAGAATTAAAAATAAATGAAAATTTAAGAGGATATTATAGATTTATAAATAACCCTAAACTTTTTAATTTCCGCAAAGCATATTTTTGTCAACGACTTCAATATGTTTTAGAGAACTTACCAAAAAACAAAGACATAAATATATTTGATATTGGTTGCGGTTATGGAACAACTGCAATATTTCTGGCAATAAACGGCTATAAAGTTAGCGGTAGCACACTCGAATATTATTTTGAGCAAATTAGCGAACACTTAAAATATTGGTCGGCTTTTGGTAATATGTCAAACGTTGAGCTGAGGTACGAAAACTTATTCGATAATCCACTTACACCTAACAATTACGATGTTATTATTACAATGGATGTTTTACATCATCTAGAGCCTATAAACGAAGCGTTAAACATTATAAAAAACAGTTTTAAACCTGATGGAAAATTAATTGCATGCGAAGAAAATGGCAATAATTTAATAAATTCTACAAGACTTTTTGTTAAGCGGAGAAACAATAGAATTATAGAGTTTTACGACGACAAACTTGGTAAAAACATTAAAATGGGAAACGAAAACATTAGAAGTTTAACAAAATGGAATAATGTTTTACAAAAAGCAGAACTTAATATTAATTCATCATCGGTAAATTACATAAGATATTACATGCCAACAAAATATAATCGTTTTTCCATCAATGAAATAATTAACAAAGAACAAAATATTTGGAAATCAAATTCTTTTTTAAAAGAATATTTCTTTCACGGCTTGAATTTTACTGCATCAAAATAATTGTTTCTTAATTTTTATAAATGAAAGAAGCATTTTTAACCACAATTAAAACATCGCTAAAAGTAGCGTGGTTGTTAATTAAAATTTATATCCCGTTTTCTGTTTTTTCAGCATTTTTAAAATACTCGGGTTTTTACGATTGGGTAAGCCCTTTTTTAAGTCCTTTTATGCATCTGCTCGGGTTGCCCGGCAAGGCAGCAATAACATTAATCGCTGGATTTTTGGGAAATGTTTATGCCGCAATTGCAACTATCCCATCGTTAGATTTAACATTCAGGCAAATTACAATTATTGGTATTATTATTGGCTTTTCGCATAATCTATTGGTAGAAAGTGGAATACTTGTTAAACTTAAATTTGCTAAACCACAATTTGCTTTATTTAGATTGTCGTTTGGGTTAATTGCCGGTTTATTAATGAACTTGATTTTACCCGAAAATGTTAGTGGGGTTATTTTAAATCCATTTACTGCCACTATTGCATTTAGTTGGATAAACACTTTTAAATCAATGGCTATTACTTGTTTGCAATTTACAGTTATGATTTTTATTTTAAATTTTATTTATGAACTTTTAAAACATTGGGGATTTAGCAGAGTAATAAAACAAAAGTTACAAAAAGTATCATCGTTAATGGGATTAACATCCGGAGCTTTAGTGCCTTGGCTTGCCGGTTTTATTTTGGGAATTGTTTATGGAGCTGGAATCTTATTTCAATTTAACGAAAACAAATCGCTTACACATAAAGATGCTTGTCTTGTTACCGTTTTTATGGTTTTGGCACATGCAATTATAGAAGATACTCTTGTGTTTGTTGTTTTGGGAGCAAATTTTTGGTGGATATTTATTACACGCATATCGCTTGCGTTCATTGTTATGAAATTACTTTCAATTAAAAACTTGTACAAAAAATTTTTGTGGATTGGATTGGCAAAAAATTAACAAATATTTATGGGGACTTCTAAAAATTCAGCATGACGATTTGAATATTTTTAGAAGCCCCCTAAAATTATTTTTTGAGTAATCCGTGAAGATATTTTATTTTCCATTCTTTAGCTTTTTCTGTTGTTATTAGCTTCTGGGTTACTTCCAAATCATATATTGCATCTAATAAAAGCTGGGTTTCAATATCTCGTTTTTCATTAATGTGCTTAATATGTACGTCTTTCGTCCATTTTTCGGATTTTTCGATTTCTTTAAGCATGCTAACAATTAATTCATCATCAATTTTAGTTATCAAATTATCAATAATAAGAGGCATTAAGTATTTAACAAGCAAAGAATATTTTGGGTCATTAAATTGAACCTTACATTTTGACAAGTAGTTATACGACTCAACATATTTACCTTGTTTATAATCAATTATTGCAAGATTTTTTAATGCGTCTTCAAAATCAGGAGAGATTTTTAGAGTTTCTTTATAGTATTTTTCTGCTAAATTCAATTCATTTGTTTTAACATAGCATGTCGCCAGATTGTTTAAGGTTTTAAGATGATAAGGATTATATTTGTATGATTTTAAAAAATCTTGTTTTGCTTCATTATATTTATTGAGCCTGTAATAAGCCACACCACTATACCAATTAATTGGTGTTGCCGTAGGGTCGAGGGTATAAAAAAGGGTATCTACTTTATTTATTTCCTGAATTGTACTTCGAAAATCTTCCTCCAATTTATATTTAATAGCATTTTTTACATGAAATTCACTTTTTAATCTGGAATATGCTACATAAACAATAAAACCGTTAAGCATAATTATTATTATCAATATAGAATTTAACCATTTAAAAGTTCTTGGTTGAACATTTTTGCTTTTATAAAGAACAATGAGCATTGCTAAAATATAAATAATAAACATTGATTGAGTTATCCTTTCTTTTGGAAAGCTAAAACATGATATAACAGAAAAAACAATAAGACAATAAAATAACATTAAGGCAAAAAAACTTTCAGGTTTGTTATTAGAATTTTTCAATATTTTAAAAACATAATAGAACGCAAAAACAAATAACAAGAAATAAAAGAACAACCCTGCCAAACCACTTTCCGAAAATACCCATATAAGGTCGTTATGAGGTCGTTGAAATATTAGTTCTCCAGTTTCTGCCCTCATGTTTTTAACACCAGCAGAGGGCATAATTATTTTCCAATTTCCTAATCCAACTCCAAGTAAATAATTGTTTTTTGTGATTTCGATTGATTTTTGCCATAGAACCAACCTTTCATAAGATGAACCATATTTAAGATTTGTAAAACCCTCAATTTGTTTTTTTAACGTTGTAAGGTTATCAACTCTGGAATAAATATAAACAGATGAAAATGTTATTGTAATAACAATAATTAAATAAAACAAAATTCGTTTTATAACTCTTTTATTATTAACAAACTTTTTGTAAAAAACAAGAAAAACAATAAAAGAACAAAAGCTACTGACAACGATTGCCAACCATGCAGTTCTTGATAACAACATCGTAATAAAAATCAAAATAAAAACAGATGTTCCTACAGATAGAAATCTCCATAATTTTTTATAACTGATTATCCCGAATAAAGCAAAAGGAAAACAAAGCAATAACATTTCACAGTATAAATTTCTGTGAGCAAATGTTGCTTTAATAAGATATGTTGATTGATGATTAATAGTACCTTTTTCAAAAACTTGGAAAACCTGAACCGCACCTAATAAAAGTATAATAATTGAAAAAAATATAACAGATTTACTTAAAAAATCAATAAATGCTCCTTTAGATAAAACAAAGAGGAGTACAATAAAGAAAATAAAGTACAGAAGTAATTTGAAAAACTCCGAAAATGCTTCATGTTTATTTAACGCATTGTAAATAGATAGTCCTGAAATGATTATAAAAATTAAAAACGATAGCGCAAGCCCATTTTTAAAAATACTGAAATCAAAATAATTTTTATTTCTAATATTTAAAAACAAAATGAAGAATAAAGAAACTAAACATAATATTGATAACCCTAAAAAGCTAATTCCCAGAACAGGCTCTATTAATTCTGAAGAATATAAAAAAGGAATTATAAAAAAAGATACAAAGATTATAACAATAGATAAGTTGTTTTTGGTATTCTTCATAAGTAATTAACCCGATAGGATATTTATATTAAATAGAGT
>JAVHRE010000306.1:0-2730 GCA_036171495.1 Bacteroidales bacterium | reverse complement strand
CTTTTGATAAAATTTGAACTTTCGATTTATCAATTTTAGAATCGTCGAGAATTCTGCTATTTGAAACGACATCTTCTAATTTTTTAATTTTCATTTCGAGCATTCCTTGAGCTTCTTTTGCAGCATCGTACTCTGCATTTTCAGACAAGTCGCCCTTATCGCGTGCTTCTGCAATCATATTAGATATTGCAGGACGCTCTACAATTTTCAAGTGTTCTAATTCTTCTTTTAGTTTACGAAAACCTTCTTCGCTTAAATACGAGATTTTATTCATAATCAATTATTTAAAATACAAAAAGAATCCCGAAAATTCGAAACTCTTTACAAGTGCAAATATAGTAATTATTTATTAAAGAGGAGTTCTAATAATTTAAAAAAAAATTTAAGAACAAAGCCTGCCCCGCTGTATCGCGGGGGAACATCAATAATTCGGCAGAGTTTATCCTGACAAAGGAAGGACTCATCACAAGTTTTAGATTGCAAATAGTGACACGGTTTTAAACCGTGCCACTATTTGCTAATACTTGCAGGTAAATATCTATCACGGTTCGTTTGTTTTTGGTTTGTAGTTAAACCAAAAACCCGAAGCTATTAATTTAAAGGTTTTTTCGCCAACTAATAAAAACTTACAAATTTTATTAATAAAAACATGTATTTTACAACATAATTTCGTACCTTCGCACAAAATTTAAAATTCAAAAAAAAAATATTTAAAAAATGACAGACATTACAAACGATTTAGAACAAAACAACGAATATTCAGCCGATAGTATTCAGGTACTCGAAGGGTTAGAAGCAGTTCGCAAACGTCCCGCAATGTATATTGGCGATATAGGTGTTAGAGGTCTTCACCATTTAGTTTACGAAGTTGTTGATAATTCGATAGATGAAGCTCTTGTAGGATATTGCTCAAATATCGAAGTGTTTATTAACGAAGATGGTACAATTACCGTTATTGATGATGGGCGTGGAATTCCGGTTGACTGGCACGAAAAAGAACAAAAATCGGCACTCGAAGTAGTTCTTACTATGCTACACGCCGGAGGAAAATTTAATCACGATTCATATAAAGTATCTGGCGGCTTGCACGGTGTTGGAGTTAGTTGCGTTAATGCTTTATCAAGCTATTTAAAAGCCGAAGTAATGCGAAACGGTAAAAAATACGAAATGGAGTTCTCAATGGGTAAAGCTACATCAGAACTAAAAACTTTAGGCGATAGCGCTCAAACCGGAACAAAAATAACTTTTAAACCCGATGCAACTATCTTTTCTACAACTGAATATAATTTCGAAACACTTGCATCTCGTTTACGTGAATTAGCTTTTTTGAATAAAGGCATACGCCTTAAAATTACCGACCTACGCGAAAAAGACGAAAACGGAAATTATCTTTCAAATGAATTTTTAAGTAAAGAAGGATTAAAAGAATTTGTACAGTTTCTTGATGAAAATAGGGAACCTATTATTGATAATATAATTTATCTCGAAACAGAAAAAAATTCTATCCCTGTTGAAATTGCTATGCAATATAATTCTTCGTTTAACGAAAACGTTCATAGTTATGTGAATAATATTAATACTCACGAAGGTGGTACTCACCTTGCCGGATTTAAACGCGGATTAACCCGAACCTTAAAATCGTATGCCGATAAAAGTGGAATGTTATCCAAATTAAAATTTGAAATTTCTGGCGACGATTTTAGAGAAGGACTTACAGCAGTAATTTCGATAAAAGTACTTGAGCCACAATTTGAAGGACAAACAAAAACCAAACTTGGTAACTCCGAAGTTATGGGTGCAGTTGACCAAGCTATTAGCGAATTATTATCGTTCTATCTCGAAGAAAATCCGAAAGATGCCCGTACAATTGTAAATAAAGTTATATTAGCTGCAACAGCTCGTCATGCAGCTCGGAAAGCCCGCGAATTGGTTCAACGCAAAGGTGCATTAACAGGTGGTGGTTTACCAGGAAAATTAGCCGACTGCTCTGAACGAGACCCTTCACTTTGCGAACTTTACTTAGTTGAAGGTGACTCGGCAGGCGGTACTGCAAAACAAGGACGCGACCGTAAATTTCAAGCTATTTTACCATTACGAGGAAAAATATTAAATGTTGAAAAAGCTATGCCCCATAGAATTTTTGAAAGCGAAGAAATTAAAAACATGTTTACTGCACTTGGTGTGCACGTTGGTACCGATGACGACACAAAAGCTTTAAATCTCGAAAAACTTCGTTATCATAAAGTAATTGTTATGACTGATGCCGATGTTGATGGTAGTCACATTTCAACACTTATAATGACTTTTTACTTTAGGTTTATGAAAGAACTTATCGAAAAAGGATATTTATACATTGCTACTCCACCACTTTATCTGATTAAAAAAGGAAAAGAAGAAAGATATTGCTGGACCGAGGAGGAACGTTTGCAAATTGTTGACGAACTTGGAAAAGGAAAAGAATCGGCTGTTCACATTCAGCGATACAAAGGTTTGGGCGAAATGAACGCCGAGCAATTATGGAGTACAACAATGAATCCTGAATTTAGAATATTACGTCAGGTTACCATTGAAAGTGCTGCCGAAGCCGACCGTGTTTTTTCAATGCTAATGGGCGATGATGTTCCTATTCGCAGAGATTTTATTGAAAGACACGCTAAATATGCGAAAATTGATGCGTAGCATTTACAAAATAAGAAAAATAGGCGAAGCAAAATGTTTCGCCTATTTCTT
>JAVHRE010000305.1:0-2730 GCA_036171495.1 Bacteroidales bacterium | reverse complement strand
TTATGGTCTTACCTACAAAAGACTTGAGCAATATATTAAAGCTGAAGAATGTTTTATAAAAGCAATAAATTACAGAAAAAATGAAAGACAAGTTAATTATCTGAATTTATCAAAAGATGAACAGAATTATTCCGAATTGCTTTCAAAAATCGGGAGAGCAAAAGAAGCAATTGAAATGGGGAAAAAATCCTGTGAGCTGGTACAACAGGTTTTAGGTTCAAAAAGTGGTTCTGCTTCAATTGCATATTCATCTTTAGGCAGTATTTATCTGGAAAACAAACAATATAAAAAAGCTGTTGAAACATATAACAAAGCACTTCTTTCTTCATCTTCGGATTCTATAATTAGTAAAAATGAGCTTTTCCCCGCTCCGTCTTCTGTTGTATATCTGCCGGAATATATAATGGCATTAAAGGGAAAAGCATTGGCGTTATATAAAATGGCAAACCAACCGGAGCTGAATAAAGAAAACTTTTTAAAACAAAGTCTTATTTGTTATTTAAAAGCAATTGAGCAACTCGAGAAATTAAGAAGCGGTTACCAGTTTGATGAAGGAAAATTAATGTTGTCTGAAAATGAAAGAGAAGTATATAATGAAGCTGTTAATACTGGTTATGAATTATATAAAAAAACTCATAACAATGATTACATTAATATAGCATTTAATATTTCTGAACGAAGCAAAGCGGCAGTTTTGTTAGATAAAGTATCATTACAATCAAACATTCAGGAAAAAGGAGATTTTAGTGTTCTTTTTACTTTCGACCAGAAATTAAGAAAAGAAATTTCTGTTTTGGAGAAAAACATTTCTGAAAACCTTTTGGGCATCTCTAAAAACTACGCAAACCGTCATGCTCAGTTTACTCGTCATGCTGAACTTGTTTCAGCATCTACACCTAACCATTATGATGTTCCGAATTGGTTCGGGATTGTTTCAGCACCTAATAATAATTATAAACAGCAGATTCCGAAACAAGTTCGGAATGACGATACACAAGTTCATAATGACGTTGCATCGGTTTTTAGAGATGACATTTTATCAGAAAAAAATATAGAAACTCAACTGAAGGTTCGTTTATTCAAATTAGTCGAAATTCAGGAGAAGTTCTTTGAACTTCTTAAAAATAAATATCCTGAATATTATAATACATGGTTATTTCCGCCAATAATTACTATAAATCAAGTACAAAAGAAGTTAAATAACGAAGAATCATTTGTTGAATATTATTTATCGGATTCTGCTATATTTTCTATTGTTATTTCTAAAAACAGCATGTATTTCAATAAATCTGATTGTCGTTATTCCGATTTAGCTGAAAAAATAAATAATTACAGAACTGATATTTCAACTTTCGACACAGCATCTGACACTCCAAAAAGATTAAATTCATTTACAAGCCGGTCGTATAACTTGTATTCATTGTTTATAAAACCTATAAAAGAACATTTAAATAAAAAAGCGATTATTATTTCGGCTGACGGAATAATAAATTACCTGCCCTTTGAAACATTAATACAGAATAGCTATTCATTAAAAGATGTAGATTACCGGAGACTTAACTATATGATTTTTAATTATCAGATAAGTTATGCTTATTCCGCTACTTTATTCAATTCAAAATTTGCACATGAAAATAAACCCAAAAATGAACTTCTGGCATTTGCCCCCGATTATTCAAATTCTCCTTCTCAGATAGCAGAAGTATTAACAAGGTCAGGTAATTCGTATTTACAAGGAGCAAAAATAGAAGTTAGAAATATTAATTCTGTTATTAAAGGCGATGTTTTTTCTGATACTCTTGCTACCGAATCATTATTTAAAAAATTAGCTCCCGATTATTCCATTATTCATCTGGCAATGCATAGTGAAGCGGATAATTCCGAGCCTTTTAATTCGCAGTTAATTTTTGAAAACGGAGGTGCAAAAGAAGACGGTTTGTTAAATACCGGTGAAATATATAATTTAAAATTAAATTCTGAACTTATTGTATTAAGCGCATGTAATACAGGCTCCGGTAAAATAAGAAACGGCGAAGGTGTTATGAGTTTAGCACGTGCTTTTACTTATGCCGGTTGTCGGAGTGTGGTAATGACTTTATGGTCGGTGGGAGATTTAAGCAGTACTAATTTAATGGAATCCTTTTACAATGAGCTTTCAAAAGGAGATGACAAATCCGAAGCATTACAAAAGGCTAAGCTCAACTATATTTTAAATTCAGGTCCTAAATATTCTCATCCACATTATTGGGCTGGTTATGTTATGATTGGAAATAAATCCCCAATTGAGTTTAATTCAGATAATAAAATAATTTATACAGCAACCGCATCTTTAGGAATTTTTTCGCTTTTAATTTTCTTTATTCTGAGAAGAAGAAAAAGTTCTTGATTAATCAACAGACATTTTTTTAATCAAAAGAATTCCTCGCAGCTCTGCTGCGGGGTAAATAAAAAATATTAGCCACAGATTCGCAGATTATTTTTTTTGTTATTGTTTTCAATCTGTGAATCTGTGGCATTTTTGTTATTTTTTTTAGATACCTCGAGGCTCTGCCTCGGGGTAGTTCATTTAAATTTTTGGCTTTGGTAACTTAGATTTCATTTTTTTGTCATGTTGAGCCCTTCGACAAGCTCAGGACAAGTTCAGCGAAACATCTATTCTTCAGAGTGAAATAGAGTCTTCACGGAGTTTACCCTGAGCATGAAATAAAGATTCTTCGCGGAGTTTACACT
>JAVHRE010000304.1:0-2734 GCA_036171495.1 Bacteroidales bacterium | reverse complement strand
AATAGTACAAAGCAACAAAAGGATTTCGAATTCTTTTTTAGTTAAAATGAATTGGACATCATCTTTTGCTACTAAATATTTTTCTTTGTCAATAGAAAGATTCATATTTAACTATTTCAAAGTAATGTAACCAACTTCCGAAACTACTTTTTGCCCTTCATCTGATAATATATAATCTATTAAAGGTTTTACTTTTGCTTCATCTTTTGTTAAATAGTAATATTGCAAAGGACGAACAATAGGGTAGCTTTTATTTTTTGCGTTTGCAACAGTTGGTTCAATAAAAGTTTTGCCTTTATCGTAAGATATTTTTAAAGCTTTTACATTTTTTTCGATATAAGCAAAACCTACATATCCAATTGCTCCTTTTGTTTGGCTAACAGATTGCACAACTGCTCCTGTTGCTGGCATCATTAAAATAGCTGTACCATAATTTTTATTGTTTAAAACGTGTTCCTTAAAAAACTCAAATGTGCCTGAGCTTGATTCGCGTGAATAAGCAACAATTTTTTCGTTGTCGCCACCAACTTCTTTCCAATTTGTTATTTTTCCTGTAAAAATTCCCTCAAGTTGTTCGCGGGTAAGCTGACTAATTTTATTTGCAGGATTTACAATAACCGAAAGTGCATCGTTAGCAATTACAACTTCTTTGTATGCTTTTCCGGCATCCTGCAATTTCATTTTTTCGCTCATTTTCATTTTTCGCGATGCCATTGCAATATCTGTTGTTCCATCAAGAAATGCAGCAATTCCAACTCCACTTCCACCTCCGGTTACTGTAATTTTTGCCGTTGTATTCTTTTTCATAAAAGTTTCAGCTTCTTTTTGCGAAAGAGGCAAAACCGTGTCACTGCCTTTAATTTTAATGTTTACTACACTTTGTGTAAATGCACTTATACTTATAACCGATGTTAAAAAAAGTGCTGTTGCGATTTTGATTTTTGTTTTCATTTTATTTTAATTTTTATATTACAAATTTCGTTTTATAGTATTAACTGAATATTTTCTTAAGCTTAAATAATAGTTAATCAATTGTTAAGTTAATGTTAAAACTTGTATTGAATTCTTAATGTAAAAACATTGTCTTTTAAATCTTTTGTATAACCTGTTAGGTTTTTACTTGTTTCGTTTTTTACTAAATCATAATAGACTGTAATTTTAACATTTGCATCCCAGCGATAAACCCAACCAATTCCAATAGTTGTATATTTTAAATCGTTGTTATTTAATTTACTTCCGCTTTTTCCAATTTCATCGCCACTAACGCTTGTGTTTGGGTCGTACCAGTCATATTTTAATACAAGCTGATGTTTAGTTTGCAGTATGTTTTGTACGAAATAAAAATACGCTCCATTAAATTTTCTAATATAAGTGTCCGAATTTTTATAAACCTGAACGCCCGAACTATTAAAAGAAGTAATAGTTCCAGGATCGGCACTTGGACTTGCTGAAGTTGCTGAAGTTCCTGGTTGAGTACCTTGTATAAATTCGCCACGTAAACTTGTTAATCCAAATGGGAAATCAATATTTATTTGAGCATCGGCACCAAGGTATTCTCTTTTTGCAATTTTACCTTTGTTTGTTGAGGTTGAGTCAACAGAATAACCCAAGTTGCCATTTGTTAATGTTTCAAAACCATTATAAATGTATTTTGTTGGTTGACGATAGCCACCATTATAATATGATGCTCTAACGGCATAATTTATTTTTTCGTTTTTAGTGGTTTTGTTAATTCCAATATTTCCAATAAAATCTTTTTTGTAATCGAAATCGCTTGCTGTGCCGCCTGTTCCGTTAAATAATCCGCCTTCAATTTTTAAGAAATTCCATTTCGAAGTTTTTGGTGCCTGAATAGTAATTTTTGCACCCAAATCTCTTTCGCCCGGAAAAATAGTTTGAAATAATCTTGTTCTTTCGGGTGTTTCTCTTGAACTTGATGAATAAGATATTTCGAAACCAAAAGGTCGGTCAAAAACTCCAGTAGTTAAACTAACTGCATTCATCCATGGCTCAGTAATTTTCATGTAAGCGTCTTTTATTCCCATTCCTTTTTCGGTAACATCAAATTGTAAAACAAATAATGATAGTCCATTATCGTAAGCAGCTTTTAATCTGCCACGACGAACCATAAAGCGTTTGTCGGAATTTGTTGGAAAATTACCACCAGCAAAACTCGAAGCTCCCATCGAATCTGAAGCTTGAAACTGTGCTTGCACATAACCGGAAATTTTTAATTTTTTTAGAATTCCAAATTCTGCTTGAAGTTTTTGAACACTTGCCGCAATCGTATCAATTGGCGATTGCTCAACTTCCTGCGATTTAACAATATTGCCAAATAATGCAAATAATGTAATTACTAAAGTTGCTTTTTTTAACATTTCGTTCCACTTTTTGTTTTTCATAAAATTTATATTAAAATTTTGATACAAATAAAAAGCATTAGTGTTACCTGAATGTTAAGGATGTTTTAAATCAATATTAATTATTTGTTAGGTTTTTTTATTATTTATTTGTATTAAAAAAACAAAGTCACTGTTAATTGTAATAACATTATATATGTTTTTTTTTACAAAATAATCGCAATTATTTTTTACATACCTAACAGGTATCAGCTCTCTGTTTAGTTATATGTTTTTAATTTATGGGAACTTCTAAAAATACCAGAATTACCATACTGTCCCGCATTAGCGGAATCAGCATCTCATAACAACCTAATAATCAGATTCTGAAACAA
>JAVHRE010000303.1:0-2739 GCA_036171495.1 Bacteroidales bacterium | reverse complement strand
ATCTGTGGCATATATTTGTTCTTTAACATTTTAAACTGGCTGTGTAGTTACATTTATTTTTATTTTTTTTCTACCAAGATTACGCTCCTAACGGAGCTGAGCATACCCCAGCGGGGTAAAATCTTGGTAGAACATAATTTCACCCCTCCTGTTTATCGCTCCGTAGGAGCGAAACATTATGAAAATATCTTTTTAGCTTGACGCGTATGCGCATAAAGCGGGATTATAAGTTCCCTAAAGCAAAATAAATTTTTTGAATTAGTATTTTTTATTAATTTTGAGTTTGAATGAAACAATAATTATGTTTGAAAATAGTGATAGGCATTTTGAAGAAAGAAATCGCAATGAAATTGTAAATCGTTACGAAGATTATTTGCGAAATAAAAAACCTTTTTATTTTGATGTTAGTGATTTTGAATCAATTATTGAGTTTTATGTAGAGCAGAATAAATTTACAAGAGCTTTTGAAGCAACAAATATTGCCTCCGGTATTTTTCCTGCATCGCCCGAAATAAAAATTAAAAAAGCCCAGTTACTATTAGATAAAGGTAAACCTGTTGAAGCCCTTTCCGAATTAAAAACAGCAATACTTCACGACCCCAAAAATTTTGAAATATTTTTACTTTCAGGCATAATATACTTAAACTTAAATAATTACAAAGAAGCAATACGCCAATTTGAAGAATGTATTAAAATCGTACCCGAAGAAATTAATAAAGATGAAATATTATTAACAATCGGTTTCCATTTAGGTCATGCAAATAAATTTACAATAGCTATTAAATATCTTTATAAATCAATTGAATTAAACCCAAACAACATTGATGCAATTACCGAAATAGCTTATTGTTACGATGGATTATCAAATTATAATAAAAGCATCAATTATTATAATAAAGCAATTGATTTAGACCCTTTATCGGAAATGAATTGGTATAATTTAGGACTTGTTTATATTAAAATATCTGATGACAAAAAAGCACTTGAAGCTTTAGATTATTCACTTGCAATTGACCCCTCGTATTTAAGTGCTATACTTGCAAAAGCTAATTTGTTAGTTTTTCGCGAAAAGTTTTTAGAAGCCATAGAAGTTTATAAAGATTATTTGAACTATGACACCGATTTTTCTGATGTATATTATTATATCGGCGAGTGTTATGAAAAAATTAATAAATTCGACAACGCTATAAAATATTACAAATTAACAATAAGTAAAGATAAAAATCATGCCGATGCATGGCTGGGTTTAGGAATAATAAAAATGCAATTGGATGATTATGCTAATAGCCTTGTATGTCTTACAAAATCAGTATTAATTGATAAAGAAAATCCTGAAGCTCATTACTCACTTGCTGAATTATGTTTTAAAACAAATATTTTAGATGATGCTTTATTACATTCTGATATAGCTATTAAAATAGCACCCGAAGAAGTTGATTATGTTTTGTTACAATCAGAAATATACGAAGCACTTAAAAATAATGAACAAGCTATTAGCGTGTTAGAAGAAGGATTATTCTCGGTAAACGAAAAAGCACCAATATTTTATCGCTTAGCAGGATTGTATTTGAATGAGAATAACACAAAAGCTACAGAATTATTAAAAAAAGCGATTGATTTAGATATTTCATTAATTTATGATTTTTTAAATATTTTCCCAGAAGCAAAAAATAGCAAAATGTTTAAAGGATTATTAAATTTGCCTTTCAAAAAATTAAAGAAATGAATTACAAATTGCCATTTATTCCAGAACGAGACGAAAAACCCAGAAAAAAAGGGTTAACAATGGTTATGGATAAGGGATTAAGTGTTCAAGAAGCACGAAACTTATGCGAATCGTCTGAACATCTTATTGATTATCTTAAACTTGGATTTGGGACTTCCTTAGTTTCAAAAAATCTAAAAGAAAAAATTGAAATATATAAAGATAATAATATCCGGGTTTATTTTGGTGGTACTTTATTCGAAGCATTTGTAATTCGAAATATGTACGATGATTTTTTAAAATATCTTTCAACTTATAATATTGATATGATTGAAGTTTCCGATGGTTCTATGCACATGCAACATGATGTTAAATGCGAATATATTAATAAACTTTCAAAAAATTTTACAGTAATTTCTGAAGTAGGTTCAAAAGAAGCAGGCATTATTATAGCCCCAAACAAATGGATTAAAATGATGAAAAACGAGCTTGGAGCCGGTTCGGTAAATGTTATTGCCGAAGCCCGCGAAAGCGGTACTGTTGGCATTTACCGTCCAAACGGAAGCGCTCATGTTGTATTAATTAACAAAATTCTTGATAATGTACCTAAAGATTCAATTCTTTGGGAAGCCCCAAACAAATCGCAGCAAGTTTGGTTTGTTAAATTGTTAGGTGCTAACGTTAACCTTGGAAATATTGCCCCAAATGAAGTGATTTCACTCGAAACAATTCGGCTTGGCTTACGTGGCGACACATTTTTGCATTATTTACCCGATGAATTGAAAGAGGAAGAAGAATAGCATTTTTTCAATTTAAATATTAACTGAATTTGTAGAGTTAGTGCAAGTATTATACAAATCACAAATTGTAATTTGTGATAAATTGAGATTACTCACATTTATAATTAATAACTGATGTTACGCAAAATAATTAGCAACGCCATTTATGGCGTTGAAAAATAAAGAACAAGAAAATGGGCTGTAACTACTCACCCGATTAATATATTGAAAATAAACGCTCAAATTGTTAAATTG
>JAVHRE010000302.1:0-13699 GCA_036171495.1 Bacteroidales bacterium | reverse complement strand
GTTTTACGCCTTTGTGAATTGAATTCAAATTTTTGTTCTTTAATGTTATAAATGTCTGCAAGAGTCATTGGTTCTTTCACAATATTATCCGAAACATTTAGATTTTTAAGCAAAGTTAAAGATTTTATAACATTAAGCGGTTTAAATTCATACATTGCTTTTAGTCGTCCTTTTCTTAATAAAGCTTTATCAATATTAATAAGCGTAGAGTTAAATGTGCATATTACTTGTATTCCCAAACTTTCTCCGAGCATGCCATCGGTAAGGTTGAGCAGCATTGATATGCTTGATGCATTCCCTTTATCTCTGGAAGTAAGAAGGTCTTCTGCATCTTCAATTATTAATATTGTATTGGGCTGATCTACCAGTATGCTTAAAAATTTCGGAGAATCTAGATTTCCGGCTAATTTTGAAGGTAAAAAAATTACTCTTTTATTGAGCAGATGTATTAAATATCTGATATAAGTAGATTTTCCTGTTCCAGGTATTCCATGAAACAAGTATAAACCAGAGCTGTCTTTTTTCTTTAATTCTTTTAAAATTTTAATATGTAAACTGCTTAAATCCTCATTATAGTTTCTCGTAATTGACAATTTGGGTTTCTTGCTTTTGATGTCAAATAATGTTAAGCCTTGGTTAGTTTCTATAAATGTACTTAGTTTTGACGTATAAGCTTTTTTGAAATTTTTCATTTCTTCTGCAATAATTTCAGCCATTTTCTTTGATTTATCAATATATAGAATAAATATACAACCTGTTTGTTCGATTTTTATTAAAAGCTGGTTATTAAGAATATATATTATGTCAGTAATTTTTATTTCACAAGGTGAATCATTTAATTCTCTCCTTGAATGGACTTTTAAAATCTGATCAGATAAACTACTTTCAACCCAATTTTTTGCTTTAATATACTCAATTCGTTTACAAATAATATAATTTGGAACAGCTTCAAAATAAGCATAATATACCCTCGAAGGATTTAAAAATGGCCATCTTTGTTCAAAAAGAGCCATTTCACTTACTTTTATTTTTAAGTCTTGTTTTATTGTTTTCATTTAATTTATGATTTATATTTTAGGCAAAGCTAAAGTGTGGAAGCGACAAATATTGTCGTTAAAATAAAAAATAATATAAAGTTTTAAATTATTTTTTATTTCATTATTAGGTATATTTAGAAGTAATTTTAATTTCTAAATCAAAAATTTATAATGGGATTAGTAAATTTACAAATCTTAATTCATTAATCAAATAGTTTTTATCTTTGTCTTTAAATAAAAAATATAAATTTTAAATGAAAGCTTATGTATTTCCAGGGCAAGGTGCTCAATATCCGGGCATGGGTAAAGAACTTTACGAAACAAATTCAACTGCAAAAAATCTTTTCGAAAAAGCAAATGATATTTTAGGATTCAGAATAACAAATATAATGTTTGGCGGAACCGAAGATGAACTTAAACAAACAAAGGTTACACAACCTGCAATATTTCTGCACTCTGTTATTTTAGCAAAAACAATGGGCACAAGTTTTACACCTCAAATGGTTGCCGGTCACTCTTTAGGAGAATTTTCAGCATTAGTTGCAAATGAAACTCTTAGTTTTGAAGATGGTTTAAAACTTGTTTCGGCACGTGCACAGGCAATGCAAAAAGCTTGCGAAGCACAACCTTCAACAATGGCGGCTATTTTAGGAATTGATGATGAAATTGTTGAGCAAGTTTGTAAAGATATTTCTGATGTTGTTGTTCCGGCTAATTATAACAGTCCCGGACAAATTGTTATTTCCGGTTCAATTGCAGGAATTGATAAAGCTATCGAAGAACTTACCAAACGTGGTGCAAGGCGTGCGTTAAAACTTATGGTTGGTGGTGCTTTCCATTCTCCATTAATGGAACCTGCCCGGAAAGAATTAGCAGAAGCTATTGCTAATACTCTGTTTAATACTCCAATCTGTCCAGTATATCAAAATGTAAATGCATTGCCCGAAATAAATCCCGTACAAATTAAAGAAAACTTAATTGCACAATTAACTTCACCTGTTCGGTGGACACAAATTGTAAAAAACATGATTGCAGATGGAGCAACATCATTTACCGAAGTTGGTCCAGGCAGCGTTTTACAAGGATTAATTAAAAAAATTGACAGAGCAATGGCATGCGCAAGCGCCTAACGAAGTTATACTAAAAACGGGATAAATTTGTACATTTTCTATGAATTATTTAGTTATTAAGTTAATATGTTATTAAGTTTATTATCTTACGTTTCCGAATAACTCAATAACTTAATAACCCAATAACCTGCTGTAATATTTTATCCCACGCATAGTATAAAAAAGGTTCGTCGTTAAACGTTTTTAACAAGAAGTTTTGGTTCCATCATTTCAATTATTGCAAACTTAACTCCTTCGCGTCCAAAACCACTATTTTTTATTCCGCCATAAGGCATTTGGTCAACTCTAAATGTTGGAACATCATTTATTATTACTCCACCAGTTTCAATTTCACGAAAAGCATAATTCATTTCGTCAATTGCATTTGTAAAAACTCCAGCTTGTAAGCCATATTCAGAATCGTTTACAAGATTTACTGCTTCGTTAAAATCTTTAAACTTTTCGATAATAACAACGGGTCCGAATATTTCCATTTTGCAAACATTCATTTCTTTTTTAGTATTTGTTAATATTGTTGGTTCTACTACTGTTCCATTTCTTTTACCACCAAGCAATATTTTAGCCCCGCCATTAACTGCTTTATTAATCCAATCTTCAACACGAATAGCATTTTCTTCATCAATCATTGCCGAAATATCAGTATCAGCTTCTTCGGCTTTGCCAATTTTATATTTTTTAACAATATCAGTGAACTTTGTTATAAATTCATCAAATAAACTTTCGTGTACATAAATTCGTTGAATATGAATACAAACCTGACCAGAGTATGCGAAACTACCAACTGTACACTTTGTTACTGCTAAATCTAAATTTGCTGATTTTGAAACAATAACTCCTGCATTTCCACCAAGTTCAAGAGTAATTTTCTTTTTACCTGCCTGCGATTTCATTTTCCAGCCAACCAGTGGCGAACCGGTAAAAGTTAGCATTGCAAAACGTTCGTCGGCAACAAGTTGCTGACCATTTTCCCTATCCATTGGTAAAACTGAAAAAGCACCTTTTGGCAAAGCAGTTTCGTGAATTATTTTTGCTAACTCAAGTGTTGAAAGTGGTGTTGTTCGTGCAGGTTTTATAATTATACAATTACCACTAGCAATAGCAGGTGCAATTTTATGTGCAGCCAAATTCATTGGAAAATTAAATGGTACAATTCCGGCAATTAATCCAAGGGGAAAATATTTAATAATTCCTTCTTTATCTTTTCCGCCAGAAGTCCAATCAAGCGACATTATTTCTGATGGTAAACGCTTTGTTTCTTCGGCAGCAACAATAAAAGTTTGAATTGCACGAGCAATTTCACCTGTTGCATATTTTAATGGTTTACAAGCTTCTTTAGCTAAAACTAAAGCTAATCGTTCACGTTCCTGAATTAATTTTCCAGCTATTTCCATTAAAATTTCATGCCTAATATATATAGGTAAATCTTTCATGATTTTTTTTACAAGCTGAGCTTTAGAAATAGCTTTTTCAAGCTCATCTTTTCCTGCGATATAAGTTGTAGCAACTTCTTCGTTTGTAAATGAATTATTTACTTTTAAAATGTTATTGGTAGTAACAAATTCACCACCAACATAAACAGGATAATTTGCTGACATAATATTAAAATTAATTTTATCTCAAATTTAGTTTTATAATTTGAAATAATTAGTATAAATTTATATTTTTAAACAAAATGAAATTTATTAAAAGAATTGTATTCTTTATTTTAATTATTTTAAATGCTGCAAATATTTTAAAATCTCAGGATATCATATATCTTAAGGAATATTCCGATACTATTTATTGCCACATTATTAGCGACAATATAAAAAACATTGAATATCGCCTAACAAATGGTACTGATACGTCTGTACATGTAATTTCAATAAGTGAAATAGAAGGATATGTTCTTAATCAAAATAAATCAAAAACTATTAATAATGATACAGTAATATATTCTGAAAGAGATTTTGTTTTTTTGAAAAATGTAAAAAACACAAAGTATTTATCAAAACATTCAGCCGGTGATTATGTTTTCGGTTCTATGTTAATAATGATTGGATTTTTTACCATTCCTGCTGGCTTAATCGTAGGCAGTATGCCATGGGGAGAAAGTGGATATATTTATTCAACTAAACAAGAAAGAGTAACATACAAAATTGAGGGAGTTTGTATTATAGCTGTTGGAATAGGGCTTATTGCCGGAGGGATAAGCATGATGTCTAAGAAAAAAAACAACAAATTACAAAACAACATAAATGAAAAATAATAAATTATATGAGCGATACACAACCATATTCAGATGAGTATTTTATGCGTGAAGCATTAAAAGAAGCAAAAAAAGCCGAAGCAGAAAATGAAGTTCCGATTGGAGCAGTAATTGTTTGTAAAGATAAAATTATTGCCCGTACTCACAATTTAACCGAAACTTTAACTGATGTTACAGCTCATGCCGAAATGCAGGCAATTACTTCTGCCGAAAATGCAATTGGTGGAAAATTCTTAGAAGAATGTACTTTATATGTTACACTTGAGCCGTGTGTTATGTGTGCTGGCGCTTGCTTCTGGAGTCGTTTTAAAAAAGTTGTTTATGGTGCAAAAGATTTAAAACGTGGGGCATCGTTAGTTAAAAAAAACATTTACCATCCAAAAACAGAAATTGTTGGCGGATTATTAAAAAATGAATGTAGCGAAATTGTTACAGCATTTTTTAAAAAGAAACGAGATTTAAGGCTATAACTTGACGTTTTCTTGCAAACACTATTTACGAATTATAAATAATATGTTTGAGGTCAATTTTGTGTTATCAATAACTTCGTACTTTAAATTAAATTTATTTGCAATATTAATAAAAGCATCAACATTTGTAAAATGTAATTTATTGCCTTCGAGTTTGTTAAAGCCGGTTTTTGTTGAGAAAAATTCAGTGTAACGTGTTCCCCAGTGACGTGTTTTTAAATTTTTGTTGGCATCGCGAATAATAATTAATCCATGGTTATTCAAATAATTTATGCAATTTTCGATAAGCATGTTTTGTTTTTCTTCGCTAATATAATGTAAAATATCGGAAAGAATAAAAACATCTTTATTTTTGAACGCGTATTGTGTTGCATCGGCATATTCAAATTTTATATTTTCGTTTTTCGAAATGCAATTTTGGGCTATTTCAATTTTATCGGCATCGTAATCTATTCCAATAATATTACGTTTATCTGACATAAAACCAAGCATATACGACATAAAACCATAACCGCAGCCAATGTCCATTATTTCAGCTTTTTGAGGAATAATTTCATTAAAAAATTTGTAATTATTTTCGAGTTTTATTTTAATTCTGCAATACCATTCTAAAATCGGACCTTTGTAAATGTAATTTTTTATTAATTTGTCGGCTAAATAATCAGTTGTTTCGCACTCATTCTTAAATATTATATAATTTGAACGATAAAAAGTTTGAAGCGATTTTGTAAGGTCATGATAATTATTACCAAACTTTGTATGCGGAGCAATAATCCGAGCGAAGATTTTTAAAGTTATTTTACCCGAGCGAACATAATTTTCGCCTTTACGCATGCAATCGCCGGCACCGTGTATCATTATAGGGACAATATCAAGATTTAATTGTTTTGCAAGATAAAATGCTCCTTTGTGAAAACGCGTAATAGTTTGGTCCTCGGAACGACTGCCTTCGGGAAAAACAAGTACAGAATATCCATCATTAATTTTTTGTTTAAGTTTAATAATAATGGCTTCGTTACCTTCGTTAACATTATAAAAATCGATAAACCGAATAACATAACCATAAAACGGACTATTCCAAACCCAGTTTGTTGTTAAAACAACCATTTTTGGGTTAAGTGCCAAAAGCAAAATTAAATCAATATGCGACTGATGGTTGCTAATAATAATTGAAGGTTTTTTTAAGTTTTCGCCCGAAATATTTATACGTTTTTTGCGAATTGGCAACAAAAGGTAAACAAGACCTCTACATGAATACATCATGCAATAATGAACAATAAGTTTTTTCGATTTTAAATTTACAGGTAAAATTAGTACCAATAATAAACATATATTTAGTAATAAAGAGCCTGTTACAAATATTGTAAATGCAACAATTGTTAAGAGTAAATTTGATAAAGTTACTGGTACAACCCGGCTTTTACCTTTTTTTAAAACAAGCATTTTAAAAAGTAAAGGTTCGAATGTGTACGATATTAAAACAACAGATAATAACCCAATTACGGAAATCAGAGCTATTGAATTTAGTGCAGGATGTTTTGCAAAAATAAGAACTCCGGTACCGGAAATTGTTATTATTGCCGAAACCAAAATGTTAGATTTAAAAGAAATTAATGTTTTATTGCTTGTAGAGTATCCATTCATTAATCCCTGCATTATATATGTACTGTAATCAACACCCATTCCGGTAATAAATGATGAAATAATTATATTAAAAATGTTAAATTTAATACCGAATAAACCCATAATTCCCAGTGTCCACAGCCAACTTATAAATATCGGAAAAAAAGTAATAAAACCAAGTTCAATTCTTCCAAAGGCAATTATTAGAATAATAAGAACTAATAAAAGACTGATATTCGCAATAAAGTTGAAGTCGTTGTAAAGATATTCGATATATTTTGATAATATAGAGTGCCTGTCAATAAGCGTAGAATTTGAAAATTCGGTAAAATTATTTTTTAGCTCGGAACGCTCATTTTTGTTGATTTTTAAAATGTTTACAATGCTGACTAAATTTTCTTTTTCGTTAAAATTTTCTTTAAACAGATTATCTTTAAGCAGGTTAAACGAAGTTTTTGATAGTGGTTTATAATCTTTATCAATTGAGGAAATAAATCCGTTAAAGGCATTTTCGTTAAATCCCGATTCAACAGCAAATTTTTTAATATTTGCTTTCAACGAATCTTTTTTCGATTTGGTCCAGAAATGTTTCCAAGCTTTAATGCGTTCAAATTGAGTAGAATCGGAGATTAATATTTCTGAAATATAAGTAAGATTTGTTATTTTTTTCTGCGATTTGAGCAGGTCGAATTTTACATTTATTTTTTCATTGTTTTTTAATGCTTCTTCGATGTTTTTGCCAAATGAAACCAAATAAGCAGTATTTTCGGTAAAATCGTTTATTTTTTTGAGATTATTTTCAGCCGATTTTAGTTCATCGGTCATATAATTCATTTTCATCATATCGTCCTCAAATTCAACCTTAAAAGCAAAATACACAAACACAACAGTTAATATTGAAAATGAAATAATTATTGATTTGTATTTATCAAATTCGAAACGTGTAATTTTATCGAGAATATTTTCAAGTACATTCATTTCCACAACGTGTGAGTGTTTATTTTTGTCAATAATCTGAGGAAGAATAATTAATGTTAATGCAGCCGAAACAACAATGCTGATAGCTGCAAAAATTCCAAGTTCCTGCAAAACTTTTGACGAAACAAAAAATAAACTTACAAATTCAAAAGCAGTAGCAATGCCGCAAACCATAATTGGAAAGGCAACATCTTTTAAGGTTGCAATAATGTCTTTTTTATGCTTTTGGTGCGAAATAATGTGCAACGAATAATCAACCGTAATAGCCATAATTATTGGTGCCATACTAAGTGTTATTACCGATATTACCGGTAATGTATAAGTTAAAGCTGATAATGCTATTCCGCCTGCTAAAACTGTAGGGATAAAAATTATTAAGAAAATCCGTTTGTCTTTTACCGAAAAATTAATAATTAATATTAATAAAACCGCTGCAATAGAGAAAGTTAAAATAATATCGTTTTTTAGAGTTTTTGCATTAGCAACAGCAATTAACGAAGAGCCAAAAGTTTCGGTTTTTATTTTATTATTATATTTTTTTGATATTTTGTTAATTGTTTGCTCAAGCAATTTTGCCATTTTTGAATTTTCAGATGTTTTATTTGAAGGGGTTACGGTGCTTGCAAACATTAAAAGATTTTTTCTGTTTTTTGAAAAAATAAAACCATTATAAGTGTCGTAATTATTATTAAATGTTAAATTTTTAAGTTTTTTTAGTGTAATGCTTGCTATTCCAAGTGGGTCGCGAGTAATATTGTCTTTAAAAGCAAAACTTGCCGGAGAAATCAGCGATTCGTAAGATTTCTTTAAAGATTGTTGAACATTGTTTTTTGAAATTATACTATCAAGTTTTAGCAAATCGTTTTTTGACAAAAACAAAGGATAATTTTCGTAAAAAACATCCATTATTGAAGTAAATAACGAATCGTTTATTTTATAAAAAAAATTCTTTAAGTATGGCGAAAATTGTTTCGATTTAAGCTTGTTTCCAAGTTCATTGGCAAAAGTAATTAACGTATCGGGTGCTGGTTCAAGTAAACTATCTGTTAAACTTATATTAATTATTAATTTATCGGCAATACCTGTATTTTGAAAAGCAATGTTAATATTATCTTTTGTCTCTTTACCAGGAATAGCATTGTTTATATCTTCTTCTATATGAAGGTTATAAATAAAAGTTACCGAAGAAACAGCAATTATTATTAGTAAAAACAAATAAAATAATTTGTGTCTTTTTAAAAACTGATATATTATAATAAATAATTGTGCCATTGATAATTAATACTTTTATGTAAATTGTTGATACATTTAATATGAACGAAACGGAGAAAGTGTGAGCGGGAGAAACGAAGCGCTTACTTTATTAACCACTTATCTGCACCATCAATCATTTTTACAATTTGTCCTATTATATTTTCATAATCTTTATCTAGTTTTTCAATTTGTGTTTTTGAAATATATTTACAAAGAAAAGAAATTTCTAGCCATACTTGTGTTTCACATGCTTCAGTTTCGGAATCGCTAAGTTTTGATATAAAAGCAGCCCTATACCGTCTTTTTCTCCATGCCTCAGCAATATTTGCTGAAACAGAGCGTGATGCTCTGCGGATTTGATCAGTTAAGGAATATCTTTCTTCAGTCGGGAATTTTTTTGTAATTTCAAAAATTTCCATAGTAGCGATTATTGAGGCTTTATAAACCCGCAAATCTTTAAAACTATTTATCCTTTCTGCCATAATGTTACTCCGTTTCTATATTTCCCCGTTTCTCCATTTCATTATTACAATTTATCTTTTTTGTAGTCACTAAATTAACTAACGATGGTCTTTTCTTATAAATAATAACAATATATAAAAAAATATTCCAATAAATGATGAGGCTAAACTTGCAAGCACAAAACTACCAACAAGATACTGTTTTATATTTAAGGTAAACAAGTAAATACTTAATCCTGCATTAAATGGAAGTTTCGAAATATCTGTTCCCATAACAAGACCGCCCGTTAAATAACTTAAATAAATAATTACAGGAATCATTGGAGTAATACTAATATTTGCAGCCACTCCAACAATTAATTTATTAAGTTTAAAAACATAAGCAAGGGCAATTGCAGTAATTAACTGATAACCCCAAAGTGGAATAATACCCATAAAAACACCAAACATTATAGAACCAACTATTTTATAATTATTATCTCGGGTTTTTACTAAATTTTGATTAAAAAAATCGGCAATGTTTTTTTTATTTAATTTTTTAATAAAAGAAAATGGACGATAAAATGTCAGACTCAAAAAGACTAACCATGAATTTAACAAACTGATTCTAACAAAATCTACAAATGGACGAAAGTGTGTAATACGTTCATTAACTGGCGGATATATTACAGAAATTGGAATTGATTCAATTGGAATATTGTGCCACGATGCTTTTACCATAACTTCTATTTCGAACTCGTAACGGCGTGTTAACAATTTTATGTGTTGCATTTTTTTAATAGGATAAAGTCTGTATCCCGATTGGGTATCATCTAATTTTATCCCGGTAATTACCAAAAACCAAAAATTCGATAAACTATTTGCAAAACTACTTTTACGAGGAATGTTACCATCAACAATTGAGCGCGTTCCAACAATTATCGCATCTTTATTTTTAAAACAAGCATCAATAAATTGTGGGATTTCGTTTGCACTATGTTGACCATCAGAATCAATTGTAATAGCATATTCGTAACCTAATTCAAGTGCTTTTTTAAATCCTTTTTTTATTGCATATCCTTTACCTTTGTTTTTAGAATATGAAATTATATTTATGTTTTTAAAATTATTGAGTATTTGAGAAGTTCTATCGGTTGCACCATCATTAACAACAATAACATTGTTCGTTTGTAATAATACATCTTTTATAACAGCTTCAATTTTAGAACCATTGTTATAAGTTGGTATAATTACGCAAAATTTATCTTGCCAAGATGTATGTTGTTGTAATTCAGTCAATACGCAATAATGATTTCAAATAAAATATTACAAATTTACCATAAAAATTGAAGAAAAATTATTGATGATTGTAAAATGTGTAAAGTTTTGTTAAATCTAAAACAGTAAAAATTGTGGTTAACAATTTTGGAATTATATTTGCAAAAAAATTGGGTAAATTAAAATTATGAATGAGCAAATAAATTCTACAACCGAACCCCGCAAAAAATACGACCTTATATATTTTATTGTTTTTCTTATTTTGTTGATTTCTAACGGATACTTTGCATATAAATTTTATACTGTTCGAAAAGAAAAAGTTTTTGTTGAAGTTGAACTTAAAGATACCGGAGCCGAAAAAGCTAATTTGGAAAAGGAATATAGCGACATGTTAGCTCAATACAGTTCGTTAAAAACCGACAACTCAAAAATATCGGGCGAACTTGAGCAGGAAAAAACAAAAATCAAAGAAATGCTCGACGAAATTAAAGGACTTAAAAATGCAAACTCTTATCAAATTGGACAATATAAAAAAGAATTGAACACTTTGCGCGAAATAATGCGAAGCTATATTGTTCAGATTGACTCGCTTAATACTCGCAACAAATTGTTATCCGATGAAAACAAACAAGTAAAAACCGATTTTCAGAAAGTTAAAACCGAAAAAGAAACTCTTCAGGTTAAAACCGACGATTTATCTCAAAAGGTTGATGTGGCAATGACTTTAAGAGCTATTAGTATTGCTCCAACTCCTGTAAACGATAAAGCAAAAGAAGTAACAAAAGCAAAAAAGGTTACTAAAATAAAAGTGTGTTTTACTTTAACCGAAAATGCTATTGCCAAACCGGGTAATCGTATAATTTTTTTACGAATTGCCCGCCCCGATAAAGAAATATTGCCTAATCCCGATGGTGCAATGTTCGATTTTGAAGAAAAACAGATTTTATATTCTGCTAAACGCGAAATTGATTACGAAAACAAAGATGTTGATTTGTGTATTTATTGGGCAAATACAGGCACGCTCACCGAAGGTGTTTACACCATTGATTTATTTAGCGAAGGCAAACAAATAGGTACAGCTACTTTTGCGTTGAAATAAATGAGTTGAAAGGTTAATCAAATTTTAAGTTGCGACAAGAGAGTTCTTTTCTTAATAAAAATATTATACAATCACTTGAGTTATTTTACTATCTTCGTTGTTGTTTATTTGAGTAATTGTTTGCAAATTAGTTTTGTATGTAAGCAAATGATTGAGGAGGCACCATATTAAAGTTTTCTTTAAGGAGTAAAGGATTTTTATATTTTCTGGTTCGCTTCACTTCAATTGCATAACCATTTTCTTTATCAGAAAAATAGTCGAAGAAGTAATTTCGGTCAATTCCTGCATGTTGTTGTGTGCACTCCCAAAGGTCATATACATTTTTACAAATAATCCTGTCGATATCAAATTCCCCAATTACTCTTTGTACCGGAGAAGAAGCATAAACAACAATTGTTTTAATATTAGGATTTTTGAATACCGAACGACGAAATTCAAATTTTTTTGTGCCGTTAAATATTTTTTCGGCAAATTCCGGTTTAATCGACAATAAGACTTTCATTTGTACTTGTTTCATTTAATATTAGGTTAAATTGTTTTTTTGAAATTTGTTTTAATCCTCTCAATTCATTTTCTATTCCTGAAATAATTCCAAGTTCAAGAAGTTTTTGCCTGTTAATTCTCTTACCAGTTGGAAATGAATGAGTATATAAAAAATTAATGATAAATGGGCGATATTTTGGATTAAAGTTCCAGAATTTTCTTAACCCATCATCATCAAAAACACTGCGTTTACGGCATTTTAATAAAAAGTCGGTTTCATCTTTAATGTTCTCAATTTTTCCTTCACATATTGCAAGTGTAGAAATAACACTGCTATAATATGCCGATCTGCCCCCAGCCGCAGTCCTGTAAAACACAATAACATCTCCTTTGTTTATATTTCGTTCGATTGAACGGGAAATATAAACTTTACTTATCGCATTTCTGTGAGGTTGATTTTCAACAAAATCATAAGGAGATTCTGTTGTTAAAATAGAGTCTGGGAGCAATTCAGTATGATAATCCGGGTATATCGGAATCATGAAAATTTTTGTTTCTCGGGAAATGTATGGAAATGTAAGTTTCGGATTTTCTTTATTGAAAGTAGGTTTAAAGTCGCGAATATAAACCAATTCATTTCCGGTTGTTGTTTCTTTAACACCATATTTGACAAATCCCCAGTCTTCAAGTAATCCGATTAAACGTTTTTGTTCGTCACGCTTATCAAATATTGTTACATATATCTCATCTACTTTATATTGCAAGGCATTATCAAAAATGACTTTTAGAAATCTTTCACCTAATCTTACTCCATTACTTACCACTTTTAAAGTGCCGATTTTAAGCCTTTTTTTAGGTTTAAAGGATGGTATAATATCAGAATAATTCTCGCTTTTATCTTCGACTTTCAAATAAAGAAAAGAAAGCAGGTTCCCTTTATTATGTGTTACATAAGCAATTTCATCGGACTTTTTATTAAACCATTTATCGAATCCAATATAATCTTCTTTAAAACTGTCAAAAAACGAGTCATTTAGATTAATCTCACCAAAGTGTTTTTTAGCTACAGATAGTACTTTATAATCAACCAATGATGGATTTTCTGAAACAACTTTCTCAAGAAAAGAATCTATCTTAAAAACCCTGTCAGAGATTCCCAATAATTCTGCTTTTGTATGAATTTTCCTGTCTTCAGTAATTAAAAAATCGACTCTCTCACAAAAAACTTCATTCAAAAGTAAAGTATCATTCTTATCGTTTGGGGTGGTATCAATTTTACCAGAAACTTTTATCACAACTTCAGATAGTGGAGCCACTGTCTTAAGCGTCTCATAACTCTCTAATTTAACACTAAAGGTATCAACAGTTTCTTTATTACTGTTTTTTTTTATTTCCTCAATTGTAACAGGGTGTATACACTTCGTGTATTTACCTTTATCGAGCCATTTGAAAAGTATTCCGATATCTTTATTAAGAATTCGGCTCGCTTCCCTGTGAATAATTATATTTGTATCAAGTAGGGCTTTCATGTTTTTTTAGTGAAGCTTTTAAAAGAAATCTGAAAAAGCACATTCATCTTTCTTATTAAGGAGGTTTGCTAAAATCACCTCAGAATCAATAACTAAACACATAATAATTTATTTAAAAGGTTGCGTTGAA
>JAVHRE010000301.1:0-2751 GCA_036171495.1 Bacteroidales bacterium | reverse complement strand
TTTTTGGTTTGGGCTAAAGCCCGTTTTCTTTAGATTGCATTTTAAACACGACATAGGACTTACGCAGAAGTTTATTTTTGACACTTTGTTATGGTTATTGAGTTATTTGTTATTAAGTTATTTGGTTATTAACTCAATAACATAATAACCTATTAACTTATTAATCTATTCGTGCAATTCGTGTCATATTGTTTTTTTTTGCGTAAGTCCTAAGATAGTTTATCAAATAAGTAAACGGAATTGAAATAGTAATTATCCAACGGGATAAACCTAAATAAGAGCAAATTTATGTGTTTTCTTGCAGGCACTAAATAACAGCTTCTTTTTAAAGTTTATTATATGTGCATATTGTTTTTTCCCTTCAATTATGAAGAACTTAATGAGCTGTTTATCTTACATTTAATGCAATTCGTCAAAATTGTAATTTATTTTTTTCATTTAAGTTGTTTTATCAAATAAGAATCAGACCTTTGCAAATTAATAAATCCAACAAATTTTTTTTATAAGTATCTGGTTTAAAACATTTTTTAAAAATATGCCTTTAAATAAATTACGCAACATTGGAATTGCCGCTCACATTGATGCAGGAAAAACAACAGTATCTGAAAGAATTTTATTTTATACAGGTGTTACCCGTAAAATTGGTGAAGTTCACGATGGGCAGGCAACAATGGACTTTATGAAACAAGAACAAGAACGAGGAATTACAATTGCCTCGGCTGCAATATCTTGCAAATGGAAAGATTATAATATAAATTTAATTGATACTCCGGGACATATTGATTTTACAATGGAAGTGGAACGTTCACTTAGAGTTATTGACGGTATGATTGTTGTTTTTTGTTCAATTGGCGGCGTTGAACCTCAAACCGAAACCGTTTGGAATCAAGCCGACAGATACAAAGTTCCGCGCATTGCATTTGTAAATAAAATGGACCGCAGTGGTGCTGATTTTGCCGAAGTTGTTTCGATGATGAATAATTACTTAGATGCTAATGCCACACCTTTTCAATTGCCAATTGGTGCTGAAGAAAGTTTTAGCGGAATTATTGACGTAATTCAACAAATGGCATTTACTTTTGATGATAAAAGAACACAAGAAATTGAAATACCTTCAGAATATAAAGATGCTGCCTTAAAAGCAAGAAATGAAATAATTGAAAAACTTGCCGATTTTAACGATGAAATAATGAATTTGTTTATTGAAGAAAAACCGATTCCTAACAATTTGTTAAAAAGTGTTGCACGTGAAGCAACCATAAAACTTCTTATTACACCAGTATTTTGTGGTGCTGCTTATAAAAATAAAGGCGTTAAGCTTTTACTTGATGCCGTTGTTGATTATCTACCATCACCAATTGATAAAGGAGCTATAGTTGGATCTGACACTAACGATTTGGAAAAAACACAAAAACGTGCACCTTCAGGTAAAGAACCATTTTCGGCTCTTGCTTTTAAAATTATTAACGACTCGTTTGTTGGACAACAAACATTTATTCGCGTATATTCCGGTACGCTTAAAAGTGGTATGCCTGTATTAAATTCGACAAAGGGCAAAACAGAAAGAATAGGTAGAATTTTAAAGATTCAGGCAAAAGAACGTATAGATATAAATGAAGCAGGTCCCGGTGATATTGTTGCACTTATTGGCTTAAAACTCACTAAAACCGGTGATACACTTTGCGATGTTGAGCAACCTTTATTGCTCGAAAAAATTTATGTTACCCCACCTGTTATTGAGTTAAAAATCACACCTGCTGTTAGAAAAGACCAGGAAAAACTTGGCGAAGCATTAAGGAAACTTGCCAACGAAGACCCTTCTTTTACAATTCGTTTTGATGAAGAAACAGCCGAAACAATAATTGCCGGAATGGGCGAACTTCATCTTGAGATTATTGTTGATAGATTAAAACACGAATTTAAAGTTGATGTAAACATTGATGAGCCATCTGTATCATTCAGAGAAACAATCACATTGGAACAAAATTGCGATTTTAAGCTTGTGAAACAAACTGGTGGTAAAGGTCAGTTTGCAAATGTTAAATTAAGAATAGAGCCAAACCCTGGTAAGGGATACGAATTTATTGACAAAATTAAGGGTGGTGCAATTCCTGCCGAATATGTTATTTCGGTAAATAAAGGTATTCTAAAAACAATATCAGAAGGCGTTTTATCTGGATTTCCTATTGTTGATGTTAAAGTTGTTTTGTTAGATGGTTCGTTTCACCCGGTTGATTCGTCGGATATGGCTTTTAGAACTTGTGCATCTATTTGCTTTAAAAATGGCTTTATGAAAGCAAACCCAATCCTTTTGGAACCTATGATGAAAATTGAAGTGAACACACCCGATGAATATATTGGCGACATTGTTGGTAACCTAAACAGGCGTCGTGGAACTATTGAATCTATGCGTAGGTATCGAAAAGGTTCTCAAAAATTAAACGGACTTGTACCTCTAATGGAAATGTTTGGATATGCTTCGCTATTAAGAAATATTTCGAGCGGAAGAGCAAGTTATTCTATGGAATTTTTAAAATATTCGCCAACAAGTCCATCTATTCAAGAGCAAGCCCTTAAAAAAATTGCCGAAAAAAAAGTTCTGGAACAAAAAAGATAATATACTACAAACGTTCATAAATTGAACTTTTATTGAAACAAAATTGTTAAATCCGATAACTATCGGATGCTAAATTGCTATATTGTTAAATTGTTTATTGTTTCATTGTTATTTAACCATTCCCCCTTTATTTA
>JAVHRE010000300.1:0-2763 GCA_036171495.1 Bacteroidales bacterium | reverse complement strand
AATTACTCGAAAATACGGGCATTACTATTCCGTAACAAAAAAAGTTACAGTATAAGAATATGGTTTGTTTTTGATTTTTGGTGGTTGTACTTTTGATTTGCGAACTAAAAGAACTACCGGAGGTATTTACATTTTTCATAATGTAGAACCTCCTTTGTTTTTTCCGAATGGTAACAATACCGCCTCTATTTCAGCACGTTTATAATATACCCTGTTACCAATTCCATAAGGTATTAATTTACCTTTCTTAGTCCAGTTATGGATTGTAGATAAATCGCATTTAAGCAATTCAGCTAATTCATTCCGGGTGATGTATTCCGTTGGTTTTTTCGGCTCAAAGCTCTGTTTGATTTCCGATAATTGATTTTGTAAGCCTTGAAACAAAGTAGTAATTTGTTCGGCAGTTACATTGTGTAAGATAGTTGATTCCATTTGTTTGTACATTTTTTAGTTGCACAAATTTTCAATCAACAATAGGGGTGATTAATATGGTAGTATTAGGTAGAAATTAGGTAGAAAACAGGTATTATCTATTTATTTCAATGTTTGTTTAAATTTCTTTGTTAATTCTTTCAATTTAGGCACTTCGTTTTCCTCAAATTCTATTTTTGCAGTTTCAAATTTAGATAATTTAACCCCGTAGTCTGTTAATATAAATTTTTTATAATCAACTTGTATAATGCTGAATAGGTATTTCTCTTGTTGTTTAATTGCAATATATTTTTTGATAAAATAGTAAATATTGATATACTTAACTTTTGCATTCTTATGATAGTGTTCTATTAAATAATCAAACAACAATTTACAATCTTCGTTAAAATGATTGGCGTTATATTGGATTGTTTCCACAATTCCAATGGTCGGAATATCAACACTTTGTTGAGGTGCATTTTCCTTAAACTCATTTTCTAAATAATCAATGTAATTTTCAAGGTCGTAATAATTTGTAACGTCCAAAACTTTATTAAACCAGTTTTGTTTTATTCTTGCAATCCTTATCTCATCTTCAATAAATCTTTTAAATGAATTGTACTTCTTTTTAATATGCAAAGTTAATTTGTCTTCTGCAAGTGCCTTTAGTTGTTCTTTATCAGTCGTATCAATACGTTTATAATAGTATAATATAGATTTGATATATTGATTCTTACTTTTTGTGATTAATAGAGTTGGAAGATTTTTTTTCTTGACAATATCTATACGGTTACATTGTAGTTTTTTTAATTGAGGCAACCCCAAAAAATTATTTACCTCCTCAATTGCATCGTTTAAAGGACTTGCAACCTCTCTTTTATTTTTCATTTTTGAATAGTATTAAAAATATTCAGCTAATTGAATAGCCTTTTCGGTTACTGTCTTTCCTATGTATTCTAAAAACATTGTTTCGGTTGAATGTCCGGTAACATTAATTAATAATGAAGTCGGAATACGTCCGTAATTATTGGTAGCAAATGAACGTCTGCCAATGTGCGAAGTAACAAGTTCCCACTTTTCAAACGTGCCACTTTCTTTGCGTGTAATTTTGTCCGCTGTTTTAGCCTTAGCGCCTTTTATTATTTCGTTTAATTCAGCAAGCTTGCAAACTTCTTTGATATACTCATTATATTTCTGATCGCTTATTTGCCGGGGGAAATTGCCTTTTTGCTTTTTGAGTATTGCCATAACTTTTTTACTCAAAGGAATAGCCATTTTTTTACCTGTTTTAACTTGGGTAAACTCAATCAAAGGTACTTTGCCTTCATATCGTATAAACTCTTTCTTAAATCGCATAAAATCGGAAACCCTTTGCCCTGTTTCGCATGATATTATTAACCAATCCCTTGCATTTATCAAATAATCAAATTCTAAATCTTTTTTTTGAATTTTCTCAATTTCATCAATAGTTAAAAATACTTTATCTACTTTCTGCAATTTTGCGACAATGTTATTTAACTGAAAATGTGTGTCTATTCCATTGTTTCGGGCGTGGTAACAAATTGTTTTGATAAATTTTACAGTTCGTGCAATAGTATTGTAAGCGTATTTTTTTTTCGTGCAATAGGTTTCAAAATTTAATTTAAAATCAGCGTTTATGTCCTTTATAAAATATTCCCTTTTGGTTTCAATTTCAAAGCGTTCTATAAGGTGTTTATAAACATTATTTCTTTTGTATGTAGATGAACCGATTGCATTTTTTTTATGCAAAGTATAGTAATCAATATAAGCACTTAATTTGTTGGGAATAGTCCCGGTCTGTATTGGTGGATTAATGAAGTCTTTTAACCATTGCGTATTTATGGTATTTTTATTTACGCTATTATTGTAATGGTTTAATAAATCGGTGCTTAAATTAGTAAGGTCTTCATGCAACTTTTTAAAACTTGCATCTGCTAAGTTTTTGGGTTGCCCTTTGGTAGCACTCCAATCGGTCGGGTTAATAGCAAATTTAGTTTTTGCTTTCGCATCAATATTGCGCCCCTCCCTTAGTCTTACATAGATTCCGGCTGGATTGTTTTTGCTCTGAATAAAATAATTTATAGTTGCCATGATGCAAATATAAACATTTAGTCCATTCTTAGTCCACAATTAGTCCACTTAATTAAATTTATTTCAATCTTATTAAATAAACACTACATTTGTAAAATGATTATTATTATTGAATTTAAAGAGGTTGTAAGCAATTTTAAAAGGTTGGATCAGATAGTCAGATTTAATGCTTTGTAGTCCCTTCCCCCGCACAAAATGAAACCGTAAACCTTTAAATATAAAGTGTTTGCGGTTTTTTTA
>JAVHRE010000299.1:0-2766 GCA_036171495.1 Bacteroidales bacterium | reverse complement strand
AAGTCAGCTTTGCTAAACATTTTAACTTAAAATTAATTATTTACAATATGTTATTTATTACCTGATTTTTTATTTTACAAATTTATAACTTATAAATGTAAAAATCATTTCGATTTATAACGATGTTTAATAAATTTTTAAAAAATCATTAAACAAAACATGTTTTTAATAGTCTAATCAATCGTTTTTAAAAATGGCTTATGATAAAAAATATAATTCTAATCACATTAATTTTAACATTCTGTTATAAATTTTCATTTTCGCAAGTTCAACATCAAATGGATGGTTTTCAGGGAGAAATAATAGGAAAGATTATTGACAATGCTTCCGAAAAACCAATGGAATATGCAAACATTTCTATATTTTCTATGCGTGATTCATCACTTGTAGGTGGTTCAATAACTGATTCAAAAGGATATTTTAAAGTTGATAAGTTAAAACCGGGATTTTATAAAATTAAAATAGATTTTATTGGTTACGAACGTTATAAAAATACTGCAAAAGTAAATCCTCAAAACCCTTCGGTAAATATTGGAACAATAAAATTAAAACCTGCATCAACCCAACTTTCAGAAGTTGAAGTAAGCAGCGAAAAACCAATAGTTGAATTTTCATTAGATAAAAAAGTAATAAATGTTGATAAAAATATTGTTACATCAGGAGGTTCGGCTACAGATATTCTTAGAAATACTCCATCTGTATCGGTTGATATGGATGGTAATGTTAGTCTTCGCGGAAGCACAAATGTTACAATTTTAGTTGATGGTAAACCTTCAACACTATCCGGCGGTGACCAAGTTGCAATTTTAGAACAAATTCCATCAAGTACAATTGAAAGTATAGAGTTAATTACCAACCCATCTGCAAAATACGACCCCGAAGGCATGGCAGGTATAATTAATATTAAAACAAAAAAAGAAAAACGCAACGGAACCAATGGTTTTATAACATTAAATTATGGAACATGGAATAAATATGGTGCTTCAATAAACCTGAATGAAAAAACAGGAGACTTCAACTTTTTCTTAAATTACGATTATAAAAATGAAGAAAGAACCGGTTATAGAAAACATGATAGAACATTTTATAATAATGATACTGTTATTTCTTATAACAATATTTTATCTGACAGATTAAATAAATCTCAATACCATACAGTTAAGGGAGGATTAGATTACAGTATTAATCCGACGAGTAATCTTTCATTTTCAGCAACTTATCGCACAGGCGGAAGACCCGGAACCGATAATAATTATTATAAAATTTACGATTATAATAACAATTTACTATCAGATTTTAGCAGGCTTGAAACATCAAAAGATGATAATAATAATATAGACCTTTCGCTTGGATATAAAAAGAAATTTGAACAAAAAGGTCGTGAGTTTACATCCGATTTGTACTATTCAAAAAGCTATAATAATGAATCTACTGATTATACGCAAATAGATACTATTGCTCAAACGTCAAACGATTTAAGGTATATGTCGAATTTAACTTTTCAATCGGATTATTCGCACCCTATTAATGAAAAAACGATATTAGGGGTTGGGGTTAAATATATGTTACGAACAACCGACGATGATTATAAATTTTTAAATTACGACTCTTTATTATCAAATTTTGAAAGTGATATAAATTTATCGAACAGGTTTATATATTCCGACCAGGTATTAGCTGCATATTCAACATTTTCAAAAGAATGGAAAAAATTTAATTTCCAAGCCGGATTACGTGCCGAACAAACATACCAGAATGGCGACCAAAAGACTATGCAAACAAAATACAAAAATGAATATTTCAGCTTTTTCCCCAGTATTCACACAAGCTATTCGTTAACTAATGAAAACAAATTACAAATAAGTTACAGTCGAAGAATTAATCGTCCTTCAATTCACTCATTAAATCCATTTATTGATGCTTCCGATCCATATACGCATTTCATGGGTAATCCGTATTTAAAATCGGAATATATCAATTCGTTTGAAATTGGACAAATTAAAGACTGGAAAGCAATTTCCTTAACTTCGTCTGTATTTTATAAACAAACAAATAATGTTATAAGCCAATTTAGAATAACCGATACAACCGGTATAATAACAGTTATGCCAATAAATGTGGCAAAAGCCCAATCTTATGGTTTCGATTTTATAATATCATCTCAGCCTGTTAAATTTATTCGTCTTACAGCAGATTTTTCGTGGTTTAAAACAACTCTGAACGGAAATAATCTTCAAACAGATTTAACCAATTCTATTTTTAGTTATAACGGAAAATTAAATGCATCAATATTCTTACCCAAAAACTTTTCGTTACAAATAAGTGGTATGCTTAACGGTCCATCAGTAATGGCTCAGTCAATAAGACAGGGATTTTATACTGTTGATGCCGGATTAAAAAAAGATTTATGGAATAAAAAAGCAACTATTTCATTTAGAGTAAGCGATATTTTTAACACTATGATATTTAAAATTGTAGCCAACGACCCTACTTTAAAAGCTGTAATGGAGTATAAACGTGAAACCCGAATTGCTTATATAACCTTTAGCTACAGAATTAATAAAGGCGAAAAGCAAAAAGAACATAACCAACAGCAAGAAATGAACATTGATAATGATATGGGAGAATAAAATCGAAGGCATTGGTAATTAGTGTTTGCAAGAAAACATGTAAATTTACTCTTATTTAGTTCAATTGTTTCATTGTTATTTAAGGCGATGAACTATGGAATGATAAACCGAACAAAAAACGGCACAAAGATGTAGA
>JAVHRE010000298.1:0-2777 GCA_036171495.1 Bacteroidales bacterium | reverse complement strand
TTCGAGTTTTTCGCCAACGCCAATATATTTTACCGGGATATTAAATTCGTGAGAAATACCAATAACAACGCCACCTTTTGCTGTGCCATCAAGTTTAGTAATACAAAGTGCAGTTACTTCAGTTGCGTTTGTAAATTGTTTTGCTTGTTCAAAGGCATTTTGACCGGTAGAACCATCTAAAACTAAAAGCACTTCGTGTGGGGCATTTGGCAATACCTTTTTCATAACATTTTTAATTTTAGTTAACTCATTCATTAAGTTAATTTTGTTATGCAAACGTCCGGCAGTATCAATAATTACAACATCTGCATTATTTTTAACGGCAGATGCAAGTGTATCAAAAGCAACGGATGCAGGGTCGGAACCCATTTGTTGTTTAATAATAGTTACCCCTACCCTTTCTGCCCAAATTGTAAGCTGGGCAACAGCGGCAGCTCTATAAGTATCGGCAGCACCAAGAAAAACATTTTTTCCGGCTTTTTTAAAATGATTAGCAAGTTTACCAATTGTTGTAGTTTTACCAACTCCATTAACTCCAACAACCATAATAACATACGGTTTGTTATTTTCCATAAAGTCAAACGATGATACATCAGGGTCTTTCATCAATCCTGATATTTCTTCTTTTAACACAGCATTTAATTCGCTGGTATTAACAAATTTATCGCGAGCAACACGTTGTTGAATTTTTTCAATAATTTGTAAAGTTGTTGTAACCCCAACATCGCTGGAAATTAAAACCTCTTCAAGTTTGTCGAGTATTTCATCATCAACTTTCGATTTACCAACAATAACCCGAGCAAGTTTTTTAAAAATGCTTTCTTTGGTTTTTTCCAAACCTTTATCAAGATTTTCTTTTCTCTCTTTTGAAAACAGACCAAAAAAAGCCATAAGTTTTAAATTTCCACAAAGTTAATAAAAAATTATTCGATTTAATTTATACAAATAAAAAAGCCTTCTTTGAATTTCAAAGAAAGCTCTAATGTAAAATTTTTATTTATTACTTTTTAAGAAATTCTTTAACTAAATCGGACACAACAATATCCTCTTTAAATTCGTAAGCACCTGTTTTTTTAGATTTTGACATACGAATTACTTTAGTGAAATCTTTTCCTGTTCCGCCTTTTTTAAAGGATGCAACTGCTTTTTTTGCCATATTTTATGATTTATTATTGTATATTGTTTATTATTAAGAATTTATTATTGTCTATTGATTATTAAAAAGCACTTCTTCAATAATCAATAATCAATAATCAATCGTTACTTAATTTCTTTATGTAATGTTACCTTTTTTAAACAAGGATTGTATTTTTTTAGCTCAAGACGTTCTGTTGAATTTTTCTTGTTTTTTGTAGTAATATATCTTGACATACCTGGTACGCCGCTTGTTTTTTGTTCAGTGCATTCAAGAATTACTTGAACACGATTTTTGTTTCTGCCCATGATTAATGTTTATTAATAAGTTTTGATAAAGCCTTTTGCCTGTGCTTTTTTTAAAGCTTCTTTTAATCCAATTTTTGTAATGGTTTTTATTCCATTTGCCGATACTCTTAAATCAATCCAACGATTTTCTCCTTCAAGAAAAAAGCGTTTTTTAAACAAGTTTGGATAAAATTTTCTTTTTGTACGGTTATTTGCATGCGAAACATTGTTACCTACAATGGTTCTTTTTCCTGAAATTTGACAAATGTTTGACATATTCTGATAAAATTATTTCATTTTTTTTAAACGGACTGCAAAGTAACAAATTATTTTTCAAATAAAAAAATAATTATTTTACTCAAATATTATTTTTCCTGTATATGATTTTACACCGTTGCTTAAAACCGCATTGTAAATTCCTTTGGCTTCATTTTCTATATTTAACTTTATTTTTCCTTCGCTCATTTCCAAAGTTTTTTGTTGTATTAATTTACCGGAATTATCGAATATGCTCAGTGTTAAACTTGGTTCATTTAAAAAATCATCGGGTACAGTTATGTTGCACTTGCCTGTATTTGGATTTGCGTATATAATAAGGTTGTTATTGCCCGCTATCATATTTTTATTATTTTCAACTCCTGTAAATATAGAGTGTTTTGCAATGAAAACATCCCATTGACCACGACTTGTTAAAGGAGTAGCCCCAACATTTACTGTATTATTAAATACACCTGTAACAATTAACGAACCAGTATTGTCATTAACTACTGAATTCCCCCATGCCCGTCCAAAATTACGAACTCCAAGACAAGTACCTGCTGAATCGTACCTTGCAACATACATATCATTTCCGGTTTGTGAAGTAACAGCAAAATTTCCAAAATTTGCAGTACCCCACCAAAAACCTGTTGTATAAACATTGCCATTGTTATCGGTTGTTAAAGCATAATCCGTTGCACCACTATTAGCGGTTAAATTCAAATCGGTTGCCCAAATGAAATTACCTAATACGTCGCATTTTGCAAGAAACATATCTTGATATGTAGAAGCAGTATATAAAGTATGGGTGTCAAATTTTGTGGAATCGAAATAATCGCCTGTTATGTACATATTACCTACATTATCCATACCTGAATGTATATTTTCTAATTGACCACCATCTAATTTTACCCATAATACACTACCATTTAAGTTAAAACACGAAATTAATACACTTCCAAGAACCCCAGATGTTGAAATAGTATCTAAAGTAATGTTATTTACCCAAGTGTTACCGGTTAAATATAACTTGTTTAGGACTTACGCACAAATGTAAAAATTAATTCTGAATAAACAAATGAATGTTGAAAAAATAT
>JAVHRE010000297.1:0-13839 GCA_036171495.1 Bacteroidales bacterium | reverse complement strand
CTGATGTTACGCAAGATTTTACTTAAAACCATCATAGTGTAAACTTTTTTTAGGACGAGACAAATTTTTTTGAGCCGTCATTCCCGCGCAGGCGGGAATCCCCTGTTTAATCTTCGTTCCCGTCTTTGGGAGATTCCCGCTTTCGCGGGAATGACGTACGGGAGCTGTTTTTTTGCGTAACATCAGTTATTAATTTTCTGTTAAATTAAAGAAATTATCCGGGAAATTTACTAAATAAATTTTTTTTATACTTCTTGTAAAGGCAGTATAAAGCCATCTTAAATATTCTACATCAATTTGCATATTTGAAAAAAATCCAGCATCAAGATATACGTTTTCCCATTGTCCACCTTGGGCTTTATGGCAAGTTATTGCATAAGCAAACTTAATTTGAAGCGCATTAAAATATTTGTCTTTTTTTAATTTTTCGTAGCGCTTTGCAAATGTTCGCTCCTCAGCATAATCGCTTAATACACTATTGTATAAATTAGTAGATTGTTCTTTAGAAATTGACGGACCTTCGGCATTAATGGAGTCTAACATTAAATTAACTCTGATTTCAAAGTCAGAAAAGTCAAGTAGTTTTATTGTGGCATCGCAAAATCGAAACCCATGGATTTCTTCGAATTTATGAATTCTGCATATTTTAATTATATCGCCATTTGCAATAAAACTTGTAGGTGCATCATCGGTAAGCCAACTATAACTGTTTTTAACAACCATCAGCAAATCGCCTTGCGAAAGTTCTTCTTCGCGAAATAAAATGCTATTACGTATGCCTTGATTATAGCGGTTTGCTTGTTTGTTCGACCTGCAAATAACAATACTGTTTGCAATTCCATTTTTATCGTAAGAATCGTTTAACTTTTCAATAAAATCAATACCACTTATTCTTTCAACATCATCACTTTCAAATAAATTTAAGCTGTTTATTTTACTTTCATTTTCAATGTTTTTACGAATATTTATGGCATTAATTAACACACCAGAATTTTCTTCTTGTCTAACTACTTGTTTTAATGTTCCTTTAATTGTATTAAAAGCATAGCTTTCAACTTCTTTTAAATTAAGTGCAGGACTAATAATTGTACCAACAGGCGGTAATTGAGCAGTATCACCTACTAAAATAAGCTTGCAGTTTGGTTTACTAAAAACAAATTGAATTAAATCGCTTAATAAATTACCTGAACCAAAAGTTGAATTTTCATAATTATAATTTGAAATCATTGATGCTTCGTCAACAATAAAAACTGCATTATTACGCATATTGAAATTTAAAACAAAACTTCCAAAACCATTTGTTTGAGCTTTTTGACGATATATTTTTTTATGAATAGTAAATGCCTGCCTGTTACAATATCCCGAAATTACTTTAGCTGCTCTTCCTGTTGGAGCCATTAATTCATAAGAAATTTTCATTTCTTCGAGCGAAAAAACTAATGCTTTTATTAAAGTGGTTTTTCCTGTACCAGCGTGTCCGTCAACAATAAGAATTTGATTTTCGGAGTTTGGTAAAATAAATTTACTTAATACATTAACTACTTCTGATTGGTCGGAAGTTGGCTCGTAACCTATGTTACGAACAATAATATTATAAATGTGTTTAGAAAGCATAAATAAATATTTACGAAAGTAGAATATTTTTCAAAAAAAATTAACTTTGCAGTGAAAGTTAAAATTAAATTTTTTGACTAAAAAAAAATGTTCGTTGGGAGTAATTAATTTTTTTGAGTGAAATAAAATATGCAACAAATTTCGCTCATAGACGAAACATTTAATATACTAAACTCTGAGCATTACAAAATTACACTTCAGATTTTACCCGATAGTTTTTCATTTACTATTTTAGATTCGTTACGAAAAAAATACGTTTTATTAAATCATTATCAATTAGAAAATTCCGAAAATTTTAATGATGTATTAAAACCTATAATACCTAATAATGAAATTTTAAAATCAAATTTTGAAGATTTTAGAGTTTTTGTTTTTTCTAATAACATTACAATAGTTCCTTTGGCTTTCTCTAATGCTCAAAGCAATGAGGATTTCCCGAAATTTAATTTTGGTGGTGAAAATTCTAATAATAGCTTTTCTTGCAGAGCAGCTTTCGACTCAACACTTTATTATAACATCTCTAAAGAAATAAATGACATACTTTTGTTATTAAATTATAAAGTACTTTATCCGCATGCTTCATCAATTTTAAAAGAAGCACAAATTGCTTGTTTACAAAAAGAAAGCTTTAATGGGATATTTTTAGGTCTTTTGTATCAATATGTTGAAGTAGTTGTAATTAAAGATAACAAACTTCAACTTTTTAATGTTTTTCAGTATCAAACAGATGATGATTTTTGCTATTATTTAGTTTATTTATTTGATTTGTTTAAGTTCGACAAAGAAAAAAATCCCATTGTAATTTCAGGTATTACCAAAAAAAATGATAGCCGAATAATAAAAGCAGAACAGTTCTTTAAAAAAATTCAATATTCTAAAGCCAGCACACAAATTATTTATAGTTACAGATTTAACGAAATTCCACAACATAATTTTTCAAATCTTTTTGTAATGCCTTATGAGGATAATAAGCGGTATTAATAAAGGACGGCAAATAATTCCGCCAAAAGGCTTAAAAGCACGACCTACAACAGATTTTGCTAAAGAGAGTTTGTTTAACATTTTAAATAATAAGATTGATTTTGAAAGTATTTCGGTACTCGACATTTTTAGTGGAACGGGAAGTATTAGCTATGAATTTGCTTCGAGAGGTGCAAAATCAGTAATTTCGGTTGAAATAAATTCTAAACAAGTTTCTTTTATTCGCAACGAAGCCAAAAAACTTGATATGAACATTAAAGTGGTACAAGCAAATGCTTTCTATTATTTAAAAAAAACAAAATTAAATTTTGACATAATTTTTTGCGACCCGCCCTACGATATTAAAGGTATTGACCAAATTCCCGATATTGTTTTTAATAATAATGTATTATTACCAGAAGGAATATTAATTTTAGAACATTCAAAAAATTATAATTTTTCTGATTATACTTATTTTAAAGAACTTAGACAATATGGTAGTGTGCATTTCTCATTTTTTTCAAAATAAATTAAAAGAACATTTTGTTTAAAAAGTTTTTTTATTTAATTTTGCATTCTATTTAATAATAGGGTGCGGTAGTTCAGTTGGTTAGAATATCGGCCTGTCACGCCGAGGGTCACGGGTTCGAGTCCCGTCCGCACCGCTTAAGTAGTTGGTATCCATCTTATTAATAGATGGATACTTTTTTTTGTGGGGCTTTTAGTTTTTTAATACCACTTTTTCCGAATTATAAAAAAAACAAGAATCAATCAAGCAATTTGTAAATTATACTAAACCGCCAACAAGATGTCCCGATTTAGAATTTTCTTATAACCAGTATATTTTTGTCAAATTTCTTATTTGGTACACTGGCTTGAAATAAGCTCTTTAATAATCTGATGTTTTTCTGTTTCGATAAAATTTCTACCTACTTTTTGAATAATTTTTTTGTCCATTTTTTACACTTTTTAGTGTAAACCTATTTTAGAACAAGACAAATATTCCATACTTCGCCTAAGAGTTCGTTCCGCCGAAGCGGAACGAAGGCAGAAATTATTTCTTTTTATTGATTTTAGCTAATATTTCTAATTCCTTTATATAACCTGGAACCACATTATATCCTTTATTTTTAGCAATTTGAACATTTTCTATAGCTTTGGAATAGTCTTTCAAATTTTTATACGCCAGTGATAAATTAAAAAACAAACTCGCATCATTCAAATTAGTAGCGGCAGCTTGGTTGAAATAATCAACTGCTTTTTGAAAATCGCCTAAATTAAAATACGCTTTGCCAATATTATGTAGCGTGGTACCATTGTCAATATTGAAAGTTAAATATTTATTGTAATTTTCAATGGCTTCGTTATAACGCTTCATATCAAGAAGAATATTAGCCCTGTTGATAATTACATTTGGAGAATTTTGCTTTATTTCTCCGGCTTTGTTACAATCGTTAAGTGCTTTTTCAAACATTTTCATTTTCGAATAAGTAACAGAACGATTGAAATATGCATTAAAATCCTTTGGATTCAGGCTAATAGCAATTGTATAATCGTCAACAGATTCCTTAAATTTACCTTTCAGACCATAAATATTTGCTCTGTTTACGTAAGCATCTTGGTAATTTATATTAATTTTAATTGCCATGCAATAATCGTTGAATGCAGGAGCATATTTTTCTTCCGAGCTATAATAATTTCCACGGTTATTGTATGCAAGAGAAACGTTTGAATAATTATTAATTACATTAGTAAATAGAGTTTCTGAAGTTGCCCAGACTTTTGTTTGGTTAAATGTAATGTACGAAAAGCACAATATTACGGCAATTCCTATATATTTAATAGTATTTTTATATTGTTTGAGTGCCTTTATTTCACCATTTTGAATTTTATCGAAATAATAACCAACAATTATTGATAATCCTATGTATGGAACATACGTATATCTATCGGCAGCCACTGCAGCGCCAACTGAAAAGAATTGTAACACTAAAGCTACGGTAATTAAGAAAAACATCAAGCCAAAAACTAATATTCTGTTTTTCTTAAGCGAAATAAAAATTAAGATTATTAATGCAATAAATAATGCTAATGAAGCATAATAATTCCATGGTAATGAATGCGGTATGGACTCAGGATATGGATAAAATGTTGATAAATTAACAGGTAAAATAAATCTAAATATATAAAACATTGCTGAATATGAAGCAACGGTAATTGCTTGGAAATAAGAAAATACAGGTACATCTGAAATTGCTCCCTGCGATTTTTGAGCATTTATTGCTATAATTCCTATAATGATGGATAAAATCAGAAACGGGATTTTTTCTAAAATCATTTTAAATGAAAACTTCCGTTTTAACACATAATCAATCAAAAAGAAAACAATTGGAAGCGTTACTGCAACAGCCTTTGAAAATAACGATAATACAAAAAACATTAAAATTAATACATAATTAATTACTTGTGATTTCGGGTTTTTAGCACTTTCACTGTATTTCAAATAAAAATAAATTCCGCTTAAATAAAAGAAAGTATAAAGCACGTCTTTTCTTCCTGCAATCCAAACAACTGATTCCACGTGCATTGGATGGATTCCAAAAATTATTGCCGTGATGAATGCAATATTGTTACTTTTAAAAAGTTTTTTGGTAACAATATAAGCCAAATAAACATTTATTAAATGAAATACCAGATTGGTAAAAATATACCCAAAAGGCGTTAATTTAGAAATACTAAAATTTAATGCATACGACAAAATTGTGATTGGATGATAATTCCCGAGCACGAACTGAGAAAAAATAGCTTTAATATTAGCACCTGACAAAGATTTCACCAATTCATTTTCCAAAACATAACCAGGGTCGTCCCAATTGGTAAACTGATTACTAAGTGAGGGAATAAAAGAAATGGCAGTAATGCCAAGCAACGCAAAAATTAACCATGGAATATATGATTGCGGTTTATTTGACTGAGGCTTATGAGTCTGTTTTGCGCTTTGTTTTATTATTTTATTATTATGAGTTGCCATAATTACCTGAATTTAGGTACTTTCAACTTTATGAGCTTTCAACTTTAGAAAATTATTCGTGATAATAAATTCGTTTAACTCTTCGTGAAATTCCTGTTAAAATCTCGTAAGGAATTGTGCCAATTGAATTTGAAATATTTAAAATTTCTTCAACCGAATCAAAAATTATTACTTCATCACCTTCGTGAGCATTTGCATAGGTAATATCGAGCATGCACATATCCATGCAAATATTTCCAACAGTGGGAGTTAACACGCCATTAACTTTAAAAACTCCTACCCCATTCCCTAATTTCCTGTTCAAGCCGTCGGCATATCCAATTGGTATTGTGGCAATTATAGAATCACGATTTAATTTCCCCTTTCTATTATATCCTACTGTTTCATTTGCAGGAACATTTTTTATTTGCGAAACAACAGTTTTTAATGAAATAACATTTTGCAGCTTTCCAGCCAAAGCGTTATTAGTACAAAAACCATAAAGTCCAATTCCAAGCCGAACCATATCATACGAATATTTTGAAAACCTTTCTACCCCAGCAGAATTAAGGATATGTTTTAAAAATTTATACGCTAAAGCATTTTCAATTTTATTAACAATTAAGTTATATAATTCAATTTGCTCATAAGTAAATGCGTCATCATTTTGAACATCGGTAGAAGTTAGATGAGTAAAAACTGACTTAACCTTTAGCCATGGATTATTTTTTAATTTGAATAAAAGTAAATCAATTTCCGACTCTTCAAAACCCAAACGCCTCATTCCTGTATCAATTTTTATATGAACATTTACATTTTGTTTTCCTTGTCTTTTAACTTCATTCTGAAACATTTGCAAAACCCGCAAATTGTAAATTTCGGGTTCTAAATTAAATTCGAGCATAGACTCAAAACTTCCAGGTTCGGGACTCATTACCATTATTGGAGTTGAAATTCCGGCTTGGCGTAACTCAATGCCTTCATCGGCATAAGCAACGGTTAAGTATTTAACTTTTTCGTATTGAAGAACATTTGCGATTTCGAATAAGCCGCTTCCATAAGAAAAAGCTTTAACCATTGCCATTATTTCAGTATTTGGAGAAAGTAACAATTTATAAGCATTCAAATTATTTACAAACGCATTCAAATTAACCTCTAAAACAGTTTCGTGTGCCTTTTGTTGTAATCTTTTTGAAATTTTTTCAAACTCAAACTTTCTTGCACCTTTTAATAATATAGTAGAGTTATTTAATTTTAGTAATGGTAAATTCTGAATAAATTCTGCCGATGAATTAAAAAACCTTTTTTCAATATTATATTTTTCGGAATAACGAGAAATAGCCGAACCAATACCAACCAACATATCAATTTGATGATTATTAATTAAATCGGCAACCTCGGAATATAAAATTTCTTCGTTATAACCACTTTGCAAAATATCAGATAAAACTAAAACTCTTGCAGGATGCTGGTTTTGATTCATCAAAAAATTTATTGCAATACGCAAAGATGCCAAATCGGAATTATAAGTATCGTTAATAATAGTACAATTATTTAACCCTTCATTCATTTGCAAACGCATTGCTATTGGTGCAAGAATTAACATTTGCGAAACAATAAACTCATGCTTATATCCCAAAACTAATAAAGCAGACCAGCAAATTATACAATTTTCAATTGAAGCATCATCAATAAAAGGGATTTTTATTAACTGTAGTTCTTTTTTATATATTGCTTCGATTTTTGTGTATTTCTCTAATTTTTCTGTTTTAACAATTTGCAAATCGGCAGCAGAATTATTTCCAAAAACAAATTGTTTAATTGAATTTTCAACACAAAATTCGGAAGCCATTTCGTAAATTATTGGGTAATTGCTAGAATAAATCAGTATTCCCGATTTTCCAAACAATTTAAGTTTTTCTTTAACTTTTTGTTTTGTGTCTTCAAAATTTTCCTGATGTGCGGGTCCTATGTTAGTAAATATTCCAATACTGGGGCGAATTACTTTTGCAAGACGTTCCATTTCACCAACTTTAGAAATTCCGGCTTCGAAAATCGCTAAATTATGCGTTTCATTCATTTGCCAAACTGATAATGGAACTCCAACCTGACTATTATAACTGCGGGGATTACGTACAATTATTTTTTCGTCTTTTAATAATTCAAAAAGCCACTCTTTTACAACTGTTTTGCCATTACTGCCAGTTATGCCTATAACAGGATAAGTATATTTTGCCCTGTGATAAGCGACTAATTCCTGTAAAGCTGTCAATGTATTTTTAACAACAATAAAAACTGCATCGGGCAATGTTTCTGTAATTTGTTTTGAAATTAAAAATGAGCGTACACCTTTTTTATATAATTCCGGTATAAAAGTATTTCCATCGTGCCTTTCGCCACTAATAGCAACAAAAATACTTTCGTTGGGAAACACAAGATTACGACTATCAATTAGCAAACGACTTATTTTAATGTCGCTATTGCCAATAATTTGACCTTGAGTAATTGAGGCGATTTCGCTTGTCGTATAATTAATCATTCCTTTTATTTGTAGCTTTATTGTAACAATTTCTACACAATGGTTCATACTCTAAAGTTTCGCCCAAAAGAACTAATTTATCACTTTTAACTTTTCTATACGAGTAATGAGCTAAATTTCCGCAGTGCATACAAATAGCATGAACTTTTGTAACATACTCAGCAGCAGCAAGTAATGCGGGCATTGAACCAAATGGTTTTCCCATAAAATCCATATCTAATCCTGCAACTATTACTCTAACTCCATTATTAGCCAATTTGTTACAAACATCTAAAAGAGCTTCATCAAAAAACTGGGCTTCGTCAATTCCAACTACATCAACATTGCTAACTAATAATAAAATATTCGATGCAGCTTCAACCGGTGTGGAGTTAATTGTGTTTTCATCGTGCGAAACAACCTCATCAATAGAATAACGAACATCAATTTTAGGTTTGTAAATTTCAACTTTTTGCTTAGCAATTTTCGCACGTTTTAAGCGACGAATAAGTTCTTCGGTTTTACCAGAAAACATAGAGCCGCATATAACTTCAATCCAACCTTTTTTTGGAAGAGCCTTTCCGGTATTTTCTAAAAACATAATTTATTTCTTCGATTTATTTCAAATGATTAACTTTACAAAAATAAATAATTACAAAGCAATTAAAAAATTATAATATAAATATGAACCAAAATAATAAATTTACAGATATTATTGAATTACTTGACAAAATAAAATCATTAATCAATAATTTAGAAAATAAATTCTCTTCAATAGAAAAAGATATTGCTCTCGAAAAATTAAGAAAAGTTTATGATGATTTGTTAAATATTAATTTAAACAATATTGAAATAGAAGAAAAAACATTATCCAAAGAAATTGTAAATGAAGAACCAAGAACTATTAAAACTGATTTTTCTGAAACAACAAATAATACAAATGAAAATATATTAAATGAACAACATCTTATTAATAATAAAGTAAATATAAAGGAAGAAACAAAACAAGAAATAATAATTGAAGAAGAAAAAAAGATTATTGAAGTTGAACCAACTTTATTTGAAACAGTGAGCGAAAGCAAAACCACATTCAAAATTAAGGAGCAAAATACTCAAAGTTCGAAAACAATATCTGACCAATTTCGCAAAACGAATGTTAAAACTTTATCCGACTCATTGCAAACACAAGATAATAATCTATCATCAAATCTGATACTGAAACCAATTAAAAATATAAAATCAGCAATCAGTATTAATAACAGAATAATGTTTACGCGCGATTTGTTTAATAACAATAACGATTTATATAACAAAACAATTGATTCGATAAATGGAATGAGCAGTTTTGAAGAAGCTGAAATATTAATTAATAATACTATTAAAAATAGAGATTCTGAGACATTTAACAGTTTTATAGAATTAATTTCACGTCGTTTTATTTGAAAACATTAATATGATTCGTTTATTAAACAAACTATTTTTAATCTATTTTTTGTTCTTCTCTAATTTTTATACTGCTATTGGGCAGGACATAAATTATGCAAAACAAGCTATATCTACATTATGTTCAAACAATTTTCACGGTAGAGGTTATACAAAAAATGGTGTTAAAAAAGCTTCGAGATTTATTTTTTCGGAATTAAAGAAAAACAATAATAATTCTTCAAAATATTTGTTTCAAAAATTTAAAATGCCAGTTTCGGTAATTACCAACTTAGGCATTTTAAAAATTGACACAACGATTTTAAAAAGCGGCAAAGATTTTATTATTCACCCAAACTCAAAAGGTTGTAACGGAAAATTTCAGATTATTAAAATTGATAAAACAAATTTCAGAGAATTACTAACCAAATCGTTAAATAATTCTTTTATTGCAATTGATACAAGTATTACAAACGATAAGCAGATAAAATATATTGTAGATAATATTTTAAATAACAACATGTTACATGCTAAAGGTATTATTAATCTTGTAAATCGCAACACTATGCAAACACAAGATACTGACCCAATTAGTTGGGTCAGTATGGAAATTCCTATATATACCTTTCCGGCAAATGCAACATTTATTGAAATAAACTTTACATCAAAACAAATTGAAAAATACAAAACAAGAAATGTTTTTGCAATTATTCCCGGCAGCAGCGATTCAATAATCGCGTTTACAGCACATTACGACCATTTAGGCGAACTTGGCGATGCTGTTTTTTGCGGTGCTAACGACAATGCCAGTGGAGTTGCAATGTTACTTGACTTATATAAAACATTTTGCAAAGAAAAACCTAAATATACTATTGCATTTATCTTTTTTACAGGCGAAGAAATTGGTTTAGTTGGCTCACAATATTTTGTAACTAATCCGCTTATACCATTAAGCAAAATTAAGTTTTTATTAAATATGGACATTTTGGGAAGTGGCGAAGAGGGAATTACAGTTGTTAATGGCTCAGTTTTTACAAAAGAATTTGAACTTCTTAAAAATATTAATACTGAAAAAAAATATTTACCAACAATAAAAACTCGTGGTGCTACCAATAACAGCGACCATGCACCTTTTTATCATGCCGGAGTTAAAAGTTTTTTTATTTACTCGCAAGGAAAAACTGGTCCATATCATAATCCAGCCGACACACCCGAAAATTTAAGTTTAGGAAAATATACCGAAATTGTAAATTTATTAATTGATTTTGTAAATAAATTGTAAATAATAAATTTGTGTTTTGTCCTGAAATATGTTTACAAAAAATTTATATTTGCATTAAAAAAAATTAATTATTAAACGAAGTTCAACGGTTATAATTGATTAAAAAACGTTTTTTGCACTTATCCTTTACCGCAAATGGTAAAAAAACACAGTAAACTTGACAATGAATTGCAAAATGACAATTGGATATAAACTAATTTTGACTTTAGGGTAGCGACACGCAAGCCAACAAGAAAATTTAATTTTTGCTTGCCCACACATTTAAAATAATATTTGTACTTTTATAAAAATTTTAAAAATGAATTCATTTAATCTATCAACAACCAAAAATCTTTCTGAACTTGGTGAAGATGTAATAACTTTAAAAAGAATCACATCCGATAGTTCTGAAAATCTTCAAAGCATTTTACTATTTGTTCACAAAAAGTATCCAAATGGAGATACTGAAACTCATCCTGTTTCTACTTATGACAGTAATTTTTTATATACTAAGGTGCCAGAAATAAATATAGACTTTAAGATTGTAGATTGTGCCATTTCAACTTTAGAAATACAGAATCCAAAAGATAAACAATTCCAGATATTTTATGAAACCCTTTCTGATAAATTAAGACATTTACAGGAAAAAGAGGACAAATCAAGGACTAATGTAAAAAGTGAAGTTGCTAAATGGCAAAACTCAGTAAACGCACTTTATAAAAATATTATTGAATGGGTTGCTCCATTTAATGAAAACATTAAACCCGAGATTATTAATTACAGCATAACTGAAGAAATTTCAGGACAATATGAAATTCCAATCTTAGCTATCAAACCCAATATAGGAAAATCCATTACTTTTCGTCCAATAGGAACATTTGTTATAGGTGCAGAAGGAAGAATAGATGTGAATATTTCTAATTTTGGCAAAAGCATTATGCTGGTTTTACATCGCGAGGATAGCAAAGACAACTGGGTGATGATAATTGATAAAAATATTCAAAATAAAAGATTATTTCAAAAGCCACAGTTCATTAATTTACTTTACGAAGTGATTCCAGAAAATGATTCAAATTAATTCTTCAGATTTACAATCAGCTTATAATAATTTTCTTTCAATAGAAAATATTCTTGACTATACTTCTAATGAAGCTATTCGTAGAATACAACATAATCAGGATTTCCTGTTTACAATAAAATTTCCGTTTATTGGAGAAATTAAAGCAAAAAACAAGGAAGACTCATTAAAGATAAAGTTTTCTGAAATCTCCCAATTTTTAAGGGAAAATACAATGTTAATAATTGTTGCAGAATTTGAAAGACTTGTATTTGAAAAAATTAATGATTCGTCGGTGCTAATTCAAAATGTTGTAGATAACGGATATTTGTCAGGACAGCCAATGCATCAATTTAGAACTTCATTCGTTAAAGAAGAAAATGATATTTATAATCTCAAAGGATTTAATGCATTTTTGACAATTCATCCAAATATCAAAATCGATCTTCAAGAAATAATTGACTTTAGAAATTATTTAGCTCACGGCAAACGCCTTAAAGTTGGCAAAAATTCAAATAAAACTTTAGAACAAATAATTACAACGCTAGATAATATTCTTTCTTTATTGTAACATTGTTACAAAAGAACCATAGGAGGTAACATACGGTAGCAAAAAGGCGGGCAGACATGCACAATCTGACAATAATAACAAATTACAAACATATTAGCAATTTGACATATTTTGCGGTTAAATGTCCTGCTTTTTCAAGTGCCAACCGTTATTATAAACAACCTTGTAAAACTTTATATTTATGACTTACTCAAAAAAAATCGCTATACGTAAGTTCTAATAAAATCTAATTAAAATGAAAATTATTAAATACTTTTTATTATTATTTGTAAGCTGCAATCAAGCTCCATCTGATATACAAAATTTGCAAAACAAAATTAATGATTCAACTAAAACTGTAATCGAAAATGAAAATAACAGCACGATAAATAAAGATACCATTTTAATTTCACTTTCAAAAAATATTTTACAAAATTTAAAAGAAAAAAACATTGAAAAATTAATTAACAATGTTTCGAATAATTTAGGATTAAGATTTTCACCCTATATAAATATTGATACAATTAATGGTCAAAAAATAAAAAAAGACGAGATATCAGAACTATACAAATCAAATAAAATAATTACTTGGGGAATACATGATGGTTCGGGTGAGCCAATAAAATCAAGCTTTATTGAATATTCAAATAAATTTGTGTACGACAAAGATTTTTTAAATGCCAAACAAATTTCAGTGAACAAATTTATAAGTAAGAGCAATTTAAAAAACAACGTTCAGAATATTTTCCCAAATTGTGATTTTACTGAATTTCACTTTAGTGGTTTTAATAAAAAGTTTGAAGGCATGGACTGGGAATCGCTAATATTAGTTTTTAAAACAGAAAACAATAAACCTTTTTTAGTTGCAATAATTCACTCACAATGGACAATTTAAAATAATCTGATGCAAAAAATAGCAAATAAAGATAAAGCATTTGTTTTTATACAAATAATATTGCTAATTGCTTATTTAATACCAATAAAACTAATAAGTTTTGAGCTAAACTTTTATTTCAAATATTTTTGTTTAGCAGTTGTTATTTTTGCATTTATTGTAATGTTAATTGCTTTATTTCAATTAAATAAAAGCCTTACTGCATTTCCAACTCCAAAAGAAAATGGAATTTTAATAACAAATGGAGTTTACAAATACATTCGTCATCCTATTTATTCAGGTATAATAATATCAACATTCTTTTTTGGAGTTTATAAGACAAATAGTTGGGAAATATTAATTAGCGTGTCGTTATTTTTATTGTTTTATTTCAAATCGAACTACGAAGAATTAATGTTAGAAAAACATTATACAAATTATAAAGAATATAAAAAGAAATCGTACAAATTTTTTCCTTTTATTTTTTAACGAATACAATTGCTTGTTTTTATATTAGCAACTGATGTTACGCATGCTTTCAATATTTATTTTATGAACATCATTAGCCACGAC
>JAVHRE010000296.1:6241-13853 GCA_036171495.1 Bacteroidales bacterium | reverse complement strand
CGCGGATATCAATATAATATTCATTAATTTCAGAATCAGGTAATTTTTCTTTTAAAAGATGGGCAAGTTTTAGAGAATACATACAACATACTTTAGAACAGTATTTATTGTGATTCTCATCTCTACTGCCAATACAATGAATTATTGCTACGCTTTTAGGCGAATATAATTCATCCGGTGAAAATACCCAATTTCCTTTTTTATCTTGTACCCGTTTTGCTATTTTACCACCGGTAGGACCGGCTGCATTGATCAACCTTTCAAGTTCAAGAGAAGTTAATACATTAGGGTATTTTCCATAACCAAATTGCTCAAATTTAGAAGCGTCAAATGTTTTATATCCAATAGCTACAATAATGTTACCTACATTTATTTCAACAATTTCATCTTTTTCATCTAAATTGATACAACCGGGAACAGGACAAACTTTAGCACAAACGCCACATTTGCCGTTTAAAACATAAGTACAAACGCTTTCATCAATCATATATTTGTTAGGAACAGCTTGAGGAAAAGGAATATAAGCAGCTTTTCTCAATGCTGTATTAGAATCAAATTCACTTGCTGTTTTAACCGGACATTTTTCTGCACAAATACCACATCCGATACAAGTTGCAAGATTCATCCGGCGTGCTTTTTTTAATATTTTAACCGTGAAATTACCAGGTACTCCTCTGACTTCTTGTACTTCAGAGTAGGTCATCAGCTTTATATAGCTATTTTGTCCTACTTCAACCATCTTAGGGGTTAAAATGCAGGCTGCACAATCCAATGTGGGAAATGTTTTGTCGAACATTGCCATGTGTCCGCCAATAGTGCCTGTTTTTTCAACCAAATATACCTTATTCTTACTTGCAGCAATCTCAAGAGATGCCTGAATACCAGCAATTCCACCACCAATGACAAGTGTATCGGGATTTACTGGAAGTTCATCAGGAACAGCAGCATTTTCAAATGGAACTCCTAAAACAGCACAGGTAACTATGGCTTTTGCTCTTTCAATATCGGCTTTATAATATGCACCATATTCCTGAAAACTTGCCAGAAAAACATCTTCAGGATTATTACCGGAGAGAGCCATAGCTTTAGAAAAAAAGTTTTTGAACATTCCTGGAGTATTGCCGGCAACAATTATTCTTTTATAATTATTCTCTTTAATTTTCTTTGCAACTTTCTCGGGGTCTGATAAAGAAATATCAGAAGGAAGCCAGATCTTAGAAACTCCAGATAATTTTTCAGCATAAGCTGAAACTTCAGGAATATTAATGACATCAGTATCCCCATTTAAGGTATTACAAAAATAGATTACTGTTGATTTTTTTTCTTCCATAATGAATATGTTTTGTCAAATAGTTTAAATTTTCACCTACTTGTAAAAGATTGATTAGTTATTTTGTGTCTGCCATTTTTTTACTTATCTTAAGATATAAAAAAACAAAATTGTTGCTTAAAAAATTCTAATTATCTGATATTTGACATATAAAAAAATGTTTAATACCACATAGATATAATAACAAATGATATTGAAAGTATGTTCTTAATTATTTTTTTATTGAACTTTTTAAAGCTCTCAATATGTGTCGCTTACCTTTTGGTCCATTTCTGCGAAATACTTCAAAACCGGCATTGCGTAATGCACGTTTAACATCACCTTTTGCTGAATAAGTTGTTATAATTCCATTGAGTTTAAGGTTATTAAACATTTTTTCAAAAACTTCAGTTGTCCATAATTCCGGTTGAACATTTGGGCTGAAAGCATCAAAAAAAATCATATCGTACAATTCAGTAGAATTGAAGTTAAGTAAATCAACTTTTAACTTTGTAAGATAAAAATTATCAGCTACTTCGCTTTCATAATCCCATTCTAATTTTGAAATCTTTTCAAAAATATCTGATGATATGTTTAGTTGTTCGGGATAGTTTAATTCTGAAATCAATTCGTTACTTAAAGGGAATTTCTCAATAGAATGATAAAATATTTTTTGTTCAGCATCTTTATTTAAGAGTGTTAGCAAACAATTTAATCCAGTACCAAAACCTACTTCAAGAATTCTGATTTCAGGATTATCTATTAGTTTTAATCCATTATTAATATATACATGTATTGATTCTGCAATTGCACCATAAGTTGAATGAAAATTTTCGCCAATTAATAAATCTTTAACAGTATCTGAACCATCGGAGGTTTTGACAATATTATATTTATTAGCATTCATGGATTAAAATGCAAATCGCTAAAATACTTTATTTTGTGTAAAAAGAAATCGGCAACTATACTTTTATTATATATAGTTGAATGTAAAATTGTATTTGTTTGTGCTAAGTTGTTTTTTCTTTTGTGTTTAAGTTTGTTTATTGATAAATAAAATTGAATATGAGCTACAAAAACTGCCCAGAAATTACGAAACTCAAAACTTAAAAGAAACTTAAAAGCTGCAACTCCATCAAGTAAAAATCTAATAAACAAGACATTGAACAACTTATTTTCAGGTAAATTTTTGTAAAGCAAAAAAAGATTATTTCTAAAGTTTAAAAATGTTTTATGTGGGTTTGTTTTACTCAATGTTGCACCACCCAAATGAAAAACTTCAGATTTTGGTTCATATACAATTTTATAGCCACGCGATAATATTCGCCAGCACAAATCAATTTCTTCCATGTGGGCAAAAAAATCATTATCTAATCCGCCTACATTAAAATATATTTCGGAGCGGATAAATAAACAAGCCCCAGTAGCCCAAAAAATGTCAGATTTGGTATTATATTGCTCTGTATCTTTTTCGTAAACATTAAATAGTCGTCCTCTACAAAAAGCGAAACCATATTTATCAATAAATCCACCGGCAGCACCTGCATATTCGAACTCGTCGCGATTAAAATAAGATTTTAATTTTGGCTGACATGCTGCAATATTTTTATTATTTTCGAGCGCTTCGAGCATTGGTTCCAACCAACCTTTAGTAACCTCAATATCGCTGTTTAAAAGAACATAATATTCGGCTTTTATTTTTTCGAGCCCTTTGTTGTAACCACCTGCAAAACCATAATTTTGAGCAAGCAATACTATTTTAACATTTGGGTAATACGATTTTAAGAAAGTTATTGAACCATCTGTGCTGCCATTATCTATTACATAAATTGAAACATTATTTATATTAGAATATTCAACAACCGATGGAAGAAACTTTTTTAAAAGCTCATGTCCGTTCCAATTAAGTATTGCTACAGCTACTTTTTCCACTTAATAATTTTTGGTAAAGCTAATTATTTTTTGAAATTTTCCAGAGCTTTGCTTCCATATTGGTCATCACTTTCTGTAGCATCAGAATTATAAAGCGTGTTATTTCTTTTACTTAAGCGTCGTTCCCAGTTTTTATCGTAAATTTCACCTAAAACATCGGAGTGAAGTAAAACGTAATCTTTTCCAACAAGTTCGGGATTATAAAAAACAAATCGTTTATCTCGTTGATTGCCGAGTACATAATAATGCCATATTTCGTAAGGATAAGCACTTGGTTCTTGTGTGCTTTGTATAACATTATTAGGGGCACCATATTGTAAATATACTCTTCCTCTATCCGACTCGTAACCCTTTTTAATTTGCGAACGATAAAGTTTATTTACATAATCTACTTGTTCTTTATACTTATTCCATTCAGTTTCGGGATTAGAATTGTTATGGGATACCCAAAAGCCATAAAAATATTTTTGCAGATAACTTAAATCATTTGAATTAATAGCATTTTTGGCATAACTAACTTCGCTGACATCGGAAATCGGGTACAATTCGTTAATATATTCTTTTAATGTGTCAATTGAAATAATATTTTGCACAAATGTTTGTTCAACAACTACTTTATCTATTTCGTTCCAGTTTATTTTAGTTTTAGGATTGCTTCTTTGAAAAAATGATTTTTTCGTTGCTAAAACTTTATTCTCTTTGTTTCTGATTTCTACAACAAAATTGTAATTACCAGTCTCAAGTCCTTCAATTGAGAACTCACCCATAACAGGAATTACTTCGGCAACTTTTTGTTTTTTTGTTTTTGTATAATTCGGATGTGGTTGCTTTAAATTTGTAGGTTCTATATAATATTGTAAAAGAAATTCCTGATTTTCGCCAAATACAGTTTTTGTATTATAAATTTCGTAATAAAATGCAAATGTTTTTATGTTTGATGGATAAAAATCGGCAACATAAGGCACCATATCATAACCATTTCTTGATAACGTATTTGCTTGCTGAGTAGGAGAATATTTTTCGAGATATTCGATTCCGGAAATTTCAATTTCGTCAGTTTTATGTAACATTATTATAATATCATTAAAAACAAATTCTTTTGCATTGTCAATTTGCAAATCTTTAATTTTTAACTCAAAGTTATACGAACCTTCTTTTAGATTAATTCTTTGTAAATCAATAAAATTAGGTTTTGATGTTGTGTCGTCAATTTCGGGACTTTTTAAATTATATTTTCTAAATTCTTTAACTTTTCCTTCCTGATTAAAAAGCATTGTAACTTCCACTACAGCTTGATATTTGCCATTTTCGTTTTTCTTGAAAATTGCAGAATTACCAATAACAGTAATATAAGTTTCTAAATAAGTACCAACTTCGAAATTATAAAATGGGGCATAATAATAATACACCGACAAATTAGTTGATTTTGAAAACCAACTAAATGACATGAATAATATTATAATTGCAAACTTTCTCATAACCAATAGGTTTAAGGTTTAGTTAAAATATTTTTAATTATATCAAAGTTACGATTTTTTTGCAAAAGAATAATTATCCCCTTACTTGGTTTGCAATAATTTAATTTCTGCTCTTATTTCTTCAATTACTTCCTTATTCTGTATTTCTTTTTTACCATCAACTTTTGCTGAAAACAGATAAAATACCTTACCTCCAAATGCTTTTGTGGCTTTTTTACAGTTTCTTTACTTGTTCTACAATCTCATTAAAGTTGGTAAACTTCTCATGGTTGTCGTAAAATAAATAAAAAACTTGCTTACCCCATTTTGCATTAGCAACTTTATTAAAAGTGATTACTCCTTCTCGCATCATATTAAATGTAAACGGTTTTACTTGAATGCCAGCAATTTCATTTCTTGCTTTTGATATTATCAAATCAATACGCAATTCTTCATCCACAAAACCTTCAGCTTCGCTAAATTCATATTCTTTCAGAATCTTTTTTAATTCAACCAGAGCTTTGTTTTCAATCAAAGTCCCTTTTAATGATTGCATGACAAATAGATCATATTCCCACTGAATACATTGTTGCAAAGTGTATTTATATTGTCTCCAAGCTTTCTGCTGTACATTGTATAAATTTCTTCCGAAGTCTTCAACTGTTCCTTGACTTTTAACTCCACATTCACAAATCTTTTCGTAATGAGATTTTATTAGTTCATATAACTCATCTTTACTTTTTGGTCTGTGATTTTTTATCAGTTTCATAACAGGAACTGATTTATGAGGAGCTGAGATTCCATAATCTCCATTTAGTTTATTTAACTCCCCACCTGTGTATGCTGCCATAATTTTAAAAATTTGTCTTTGTATTTAAAATCAATATCACCGTCCATTTGCACTAAACCGTTTTTAATTAAGTGAGCATTGATAAAAGTTTTGTTTTCAAGATATAAGTAACAGAGTAAATTATTTTCCTTGTCATATTTCAAGTTGTCGTATTTCAGAAAAACTCGTTTACCCTTTGTTTTTTCTTTAAGAAAAGCGGTTGCTTTTCCATTAATATTTGGGTCTTCTTTAACTCCAATAAGTTTAACTATAAGATTGTTACTTAACTGAATTTTTTCGGGACTTATTATTTCTTTTACAGTAAATAGTTCTTCTCTTTTTGTTGAGCTATCCTTATCAATTTTAGAACCGAATTGTAATTTCTTTACATCAACTTTTTTGTTGAGAGTATGAGAGTCTTTGAAAATGTACTGAAATTTTTGAATTTCTTTTTCAAAGTTAATATCCTGTTTTTCTTGATTTACAAATTCGTATGTTGTGCCATAAGTATCTTTTTGAGTTACTTGCAATTTTTCTTTTATAATTGGTATAAATTCAGGATTAATTTCATAGCCAACAGAATTTCTTTCGAGATTTTTTGCTACAAGTGAAGTTGTGCCACTACCTAAAAACGGGTCCATAATAGTTTCGCCAACAAATGAAAACATCTTGATTAGTCTTCTTGGCAGTTCTTCAGGGAACATTGCTAAATGTCCGTTTTGTCTTGCTCCTGCAAAATTCCAATGTCCGGCAAAAAAAGTATTCCATTCTGCTGCTGTCATTTTTGAAAGTTCTTTTTGTTCTTTTGTTGGTTTTGGTGCATCACCTAATTTTTTGAAAACTAAAATAAATTCATAATCAAGTTTCAAAATACCATTTCTGGGATAAGGATATGAACCCATCTGAACACCACCGCCTGTTGTGTTTGATGTTGTAACTTTTTGCCAAATAATTGCACCCATATAGTCAAAACCTATATTCTCGCAAAATTTAATAATTTCTTCGCGAATAGGAATTACTTTATAACGACCATAATAAACAGCCCGTGCAAATTGGTCTCCAATGTTTACGCATAATCTGCAACCATTATGAAGTGTGCGATAACATTCTTTCCAAACTAAATTCAGGTTGTTAATGTAATTCTCATAGTTGTCATTGAACCCAATCTGATTTTCAGTTCCATAGTCTTTGAGTTGCCAGTATGGAGGTGAAGTAATAACTAAATGTACCGAATTGTCTGCTAATTCAGTCATTTGTCTGCTATCGCCATTTATTATTTTATGATGTGTTTTCATTTATGCAAATCTAATTAAAAATCAAATAAGAATCTGAAAATTTTAATATTAAACAATCATAAATTTTTTCACAACTCCCAAAAACTCATCAAACACAAAACTATTTGCTGCAACTATTTCGCTTCCAAAAATATAATTATTACCTCCGCTAAAATCGGATACTTTGCCACCTGCACGTTCAACAATTAAAGCACCGGCAGCAACATCCCAAGGATGCAAACTATATTCGTAAAATGCTTCAAAACGACCACAAGCAACATAAGCCAAATCGGTTGCTGCACTTCCCAACCTGCGAACACCATGACTTTTTTGAAAAAAATACTCCAAAGAATTTAAAAATGATTTAATTCTCACAAAATCATAATACGGAAAACCTGTCGCTATTAAACTGTTTTCAATTGTTTTGCGTTTTGAAACAGAAATTTCATTACTGTTTAAATATGCTTTTGAATTTTGCCAAGCATAAAAGCACTCATCGTTTGAAATTTCGTAAACAACGCCTAAAATAATTTCAGTTTTGTACATTAATGCAATGCTAATTGCATAAGGGTCGAGACCATGTATGTAATTTGTTGTGCCATCAAGTGGGTCAATTACCCAAGTGTAATCGGCATCTATTTGTTTTACTGTGTTTTCTTCGGCTAAAAAAGCTGAATCGGGCAGCAACTTTTGCAAACCACTAATGAGCATTTTTTCTGAAGTTTTATCAACATAAGTTACAAAATCGTGAATGCCTTTATTTTCAATTAGAACGGAAGTAATTTTTGATTTTTCGTTTAAAATAAATTTT
>JAVHRE010000296.1:0-6141 GCA_036171495.1 Bacteroidales bacterium | reverse complement strand
TTATTACCATTTTCTCTTTATCAAATTCTAAAAGTTTAACTTTTGCAATTTTGTTGTACATTGCTTTAACCGAAGGTACTTCGACTTTAATATAATTATCTGTAAATCCGTGCATTTTCCCTTCTTTATTTTTACTTTCAAACAAAACATCTAATTTGCTTCCAATAAATTTACGATAAAACATTTCTTTTTTTTCTTCGGATAATTTATGAAGTAATTTGCTTCTTTTTTCTTTTTCTTCATAGCTTACTTTATTTGGCAATTTTGCAGATAATGTATTTTCTCTCTCGGAATATGTAAACACATGAAAATAAGAAATATTTAGAGATTTTAACAAATTGTACGTTTCATTAAATTCTATTTCGCTTTCGTCAGGAAACCCCACAATAATATCAAGTCCAATACAAGCTTGAGGCATCACTTTTAAAACATAATTTATTTTTTCGCTGAACAATGTTATGTTGTATTTACGTTTCATTAATTGCAATATGCTATCTGAACCCGATTGAAGCGGAATGTGAAAATGAGGAACAAATTTTTTCGACGATTTTACAAAATCAATAATTTCGGGTTTTAGCAAATCGGGTTCAATCGAAGAAATACGGTATCTTTCAATTCCTTCAACTTTGTCTAATTCTTTTATTAAATCGAAAAATGTTTCGTTGGTTGAATGTCCAAAATCGCCAATATTTATTCCGGTTAGTACAATTTCGCGAATTCCTTGTAACGCAATAGTTTGTGCCTGACTTATAACATCTTTTATTGATGCATTCCTGCTTCGTCCACGTGCATTGGGAATTGCACAATAAGTACAAAAATAATTACACCCGTCCTGAACTTTTAAAAATGAACGTGTACGGTCGCCAATTGAGTATGCTGGAAAAAAATCGTTTTTTGCAGGATATCTAACTTGTACTTCGTCATTCCGAAATTGTAATGCGTCATTCTGAACTTGATTCAGAATCCCCTTATTGCTTTCGTCATTCCGAACTTGTTTCGAAATCTCTGTTTTAAGAGAAGATGCTGAAATAAATTCAGCAAGACGTTCTGATGGAGTATTATCGTCATGGCGGGCTTGACCCGCCATCTGCTTATTATTTGGAGATGCTGAAACAAGTTCAGCATGACGAATTAATTCAGCATGACGACTTGAATGGTTATCTGAAATCTTCTTAAGATAATCGGCAAACTTATTTTTTTCTGAATTTCCAATAATTAAACTTACACCTTCAATTTTAGATATTTCCTCGGAATTTGTTTGTGCATAACAACCTGTAACAATTACCTTAGCTTTATCGTTTTGCTTTATTGATTTGCGAATAATATTTCTGCATTTTTTATCGGCAATATCTGTAACTGTGCAAGTATTAATAACATACACATCGGCAGTATTTGAAAACGGAACTACTTCATGTCCATTTTCAATTGCAACTCTTTGAAGTGTTGATGTTTCGGCGTAATTTAATTTGCAACCTAAAGTGTAAAATGCAACTTTCATAATATTGTTGCAAAATTAGTAAATTGAAATTTATCTCAACATAGTAATTTTAAAAATAATTTTTTTAAAATGTATATTACTCAAATTAAAATTATTTACTTTTGGTTCAAAATATTAAAATCAAAAATCGTTATGAAAACCAAAAATTTTCTTGTTATCACATTTGCAATTTTAGTTGTTGCGATTGCTTCAATGGCAATATATTTACATACTGGAAAAACTTCAGAAAAAGTTTCAGACAGTTCATTGTTTTCCGAATATATTTCAGCATATACTTCGGGAATGGTTTCGAAAAAAACGTCAATTTCTGTTAAACTTACCGAAAACACTGTTAATAAGATAAAAAAGGACAATATTAAACTTGATGCTCTTTTTGATTTCAGTCCTTCAATTTCAGGTAAAGCAAATTGGGTTGATACTCAAACTATTGAATTTAAACCCGATGAAGATTTAAAAAGTGCTACTCATTATATTGCGGACTTTAATCTTGGAAAACTTTTGCAAGTTGATGCTCAATATAAAACCTTTACATTCGATTTTTTTACAATAAAACAAAATTTTGATGTTTCGGTTGAAGAAACAAGAACTATTGATAAAGCAACTTATAAATTACAAAAAACTTCAGGAATAATAACCTTTGCCGACTTTGAACCAATCGAAAATATTAAAAAAATATTAAAAGCTTATAATGACAATTCGCCTGTAAATGTTAAAATTACAGCAGCAGGTGAAAATAAATATTCGTTTGAAATAGATAGCGTTGCAAGAACAAATAATGCTTCAACACTTAAAATTAAATGGGATGGAAGCCCTATTGATGTTGAGAATACCGGTGAAATTTCAGTTCAAATCCCACCTTTAAACCAATTTTTGTACTTGTCATATAAAATTTACGATTTTCCCGAGCAATCTGTTCAGCTTCAATTTTCTGACCCGATAGACGGAAATCAAAATTTAACAGGCTTAATTTCAATATCTAACGAAGAAGATTTAAGATTTACTATTGACGATAATTTAATTAAAATTTATCCGAGCAAACAACTTAAAGGTGAATATAATTTAACAATATCCGAAGGAATACAAAACACTAAAGAAAAGAAACTTACCCAAACTCAAAACTTTACAATAGTTTTTGAAGATTTAAAACCCCAAGTTCGGCTTGTTGGCAAAGGTGTGATTTTACCTCATTCGCAAGATGGATTGGTATTACCATTCGAAGCTGTTAATTTAAAGGCAGTTGATGTTAGAATTATTAAAATTTTTGAAAATAACATTACACAATTTTTACAGATAAATGAACTCGAAGGAAATTCTGAGTTAAAGCGTGTTGGTAAAATTATTTATCAGGGAACAATTCAACTCGACCAAACAACTAACACTAATTTAAGCAAATGGAATAGGTTTACTTTAGATTTGAATAAATTAATTGCTACTGAACCTGGTGCAATATACAGGGTTTCTATAGGTTTCAGAAAACAACATTCGGTTTATCCTTGTTCTGATGAAGATAATAGTGCAACAACACAAGAACAAAACGGCAAAGGAATAGAATCCAGTTTCGAATATTTCGACGACCAAAAAGAATATTCCAGTTGGGATTATTATGGAAACGATTACTACGAAAACTATTGGGAAAATCGCGATAACCCTTGTAAAAAAGCATATTATAATGCCGATAAATCCGTTTCACAAAATATTATTTCTTCCGATATTGGCATTATTGCAAAAAAGGGAAACGATGGCTCGCTTACAGTTTTTGTTGCTAACATATTAACAGCCCAACCAATGAATAATGTTGAAGTGGAAGTTTACGATTACCCACAACAAATTATTGCAAAAGGTGTTACCGATGGAAATGGAAAAGTAACATTTACAAAACTTGAAAAACCTTATGTTGCAATTGCAAAAAATGGGAAACAACGTGGTTACTTAAAACTAACTGATGGAACTTCTCTTTCGTTGAGTGCCTTTGAAGTTAGCGGGAACTCTGTTATTGATGGCTTAAAAGGATTTATATATGGAGAACGTGGCGTTTGGCGTCCCGGCGATAGCTTATACTTAACATTTATTTTAGAAGAAAATGGCGAACCTGTTCCTAACAACGTGCCAATAGTTTTTGAATTTAAAAATCCGGATAATCAATTAATAAAAAGAATTGTTCAAAAGAAAAACACAAGCGGATTTTATCAATATAACATTAAAACCGACGAAAATGCAATAACCGGCAACTACACCGCTAATGTTATAGTAGGTGCCGCAACATTCGATAAAAAAATTAAAATTGAAACAATTAAACCTAATCGTCTTAAAATAAAATTTGATTTTGGATTGAAAAAACTTGTTAAAAATCAAGATATTTCGGGCGATATGGAAGTTAAATGGCTTCATGGAGCCATTGCTAAAAATCTAAAAACTCATGTCGAACTTACAATGTCACCAATAACTACAAAATTCGATAAATATCAGGATTATGAATTCGATGACCCGTCTAAAAAATATTTACCATCATTAGAAACCGTATTTGAAGGAACTCTCGATGATAATGGTAAAACAAAAGTTAAAACAAAAATTGATGCCGGCGAATTAGCACCCGGATTTTTAAAAGCAACTTTTATAACAAAAGTTTTCGAACAAGGGGGTGATTTCAGTATAGACCAGTTTTCAATTCCCTATTACCCATATTCAAGCTTTATTGGCTTAAAAATGCCTAAAGGTGATAAAACACGCGGCATGTTGTTAACCGATACGACACATCAAATTGATATGGTTATTCTTGATAGTGACGGCAAATTGGTTTCAAATCCACATCAGGTTGAAATGTTTTTCTATAAAATTGAATGGAAATGGTGGTGGGATCAATCAGAAGAATATTTAGCAAATTATAACGGTCATTCTTATATTCAACCACTTAAACACGAAACTATTTCATCGGCTGGCGGAAAAGCAAAATGGAACATAAAAGTTAAATATCCCGATTGGGGCAGGTATATTGTTATAGCAAAAGATTTAACAAGCGGACATTCTACCGGAAAAGTTGTTTATATTGATTGGCCAGGTTGGGCTGGTCGCGAAGCTAAAGACCATTCAGGAGCAGCTACACAACTTTCTTTTACTGCCGACAAAGACAAATATCAGGTTGGCGATAAAGTTAATTTAACAATTCCCGGAAGCGAAGGCTCAAGAGCTTTAGTTTGTATCGAAAACGGAACTAAATTAATTCAATCGTATTGGGTTGAAACCGGTAATAAATTAAATCAATTTACTTTCGATGCTACTGCCGAAATGACTCCTAACATTTATGTTAACATCACGTTGTTACAACCACATTCACAAACTGCAAACGATTTGCCAATAAGAATGTATGGAATTTTACCAATTTCTGTTGAAGACCCAAGCACACATCTTTATCCTGTAATACAAATGCCCGAAAAATTAAGAGCAGAATCAACAGTGGAAATAAAAATCAAAGAGAAAAATTCGCATGACATGACTTACACACTCGCCATTGTTGACGAAGGCTTGCTCGACCTTACTCGTTTTAAAACTCCCGACCCTTGGGAAAATTTCTTTGCTAAAGAAGCTTTGGGAGTAACAACGTGGGATTTGTACGATTTGGTAATTGGTTCGTATGGTGGCAAACTCGAACGTATTTTAAGCATTGGTGGTGATGAAGAAGGTAAATCGGGCGGAAGTAAAAAAGCCAACCGTTTTAAACCAATGGTTAAATTCATAGGACCATTTTTCTTAAAAGGCGGAAAAACTGATGTTCAAAAAATTAAACTTCCGAATTACATTGGTTCTGTTAGAACTATGGTAATTGCCGGAAATAATGGAGCTTATGGCAATGCCGAAACAACAACTCCTGTTACAAAACCATTAATGATTCTGGCAACACTTCCAAGAGTATTGGGACCCGGTGAAACTTTAAAATTACCTGTCAGCGTATTTGCTATGGAAAATAATGTGAGGAATGTTACGGTTAATGTTAAAACAAATGGCTTGATAAAAATAAATGGTTCTACATCAAAAAATATTACATTTAAAGAAAATGGAGAAGAGTATATCGAATTTGACATTACTGCTATAAAAACCGGAATTGCAAAATTTGAAATTAATGCAACATCTGGCAACGAAAAAGCACATTATGAAGTTGAGCTTGATGTTAGAAATCCGAACCCACGAGTTACTGATTCAAAAGGCGAAATGCTTGAACCCGGAAAATCTATAAAAATACCTTATACTCCTATAGGAATTGAAGGAACAAATAAAATAACTCTTGAGCTTTCTGCTATTCCTCCGCTCAATCTCGAAAAACGTTTAAAATATTTAATTATGTATCCTCACGGATGTATTGAGCAAACTACCTCATCGGTATTTCCACAACTTTATTTAGCCGACTTAGTTGATTTAACAAAAGACAGAACTGATGAAATAACAAACAACATTAAATCCGGTATTCAACGGTTAATGCAATTTCAAACATTTAATGGTGGAATGTCATATTGGATTGGTGGACAGGATGTTGATGAGTGGTCAACTTCTTATGCAGGTCATTTTTTACTCGAAGCGCAAAAGAAAGGCTATGTTGTATCCGATGTTTTTATTAAAAAATGGAGAAAATATCAAAAAACAATGGCTTCAAA
>JAVHRE010000295.1:0-2789 GCA_036171495.1 Bacteroidales bacterium | reverse complement strand
CAACGTCTGGAAACCCTTGATAATATTATAATTATTCATGCAACAACGTCATTTACAATTAAGCATTTACCATTAATCATGGTTTTATAACGTAACTGAATACTATTTTGTTGAATACTTTTTAAGGGACGACTATTTATACTTTTAACTGGACTAATTTCGGGGAAGCTTACACTTCGATAAGTTGTAAACTGCTTAATGAAAAATGCACGTTATTTCACCTGTATTTTAATATCTTCTCCTTCAATTTCTTTGGCTTCAAGGTCTATGGCATCTTTAAGCATTTTTTTAGTATTTGCAAGTTTCTCGAGTGATAGTAAAAGCGATGGCAGTAACAATAAATTAGTACAAAGCGAACATAATAGCGTTATTGAAATTAAAATTCCCATTGCAACTGTTCCACCAAAACTTGAAACAATAAAAATTGAGAATCCGAAAAATAAAATTATGTTAGTGTAAATCATGCTTAAACCAACTTCTTTTACAGTATTGTGAATTGAATTTGCACCCGAACCTCTATTTAATTGTTGTTTGTATTCTGTTAAAATATAAATAGTTCCATCAGAGGCAAGTCCAAATGCTATACTAAATACAAGTATTGTTGATGCTTTAAAAGGTATGTTAAAATATCCCATGATTCCTGCTGTAACAATAAGCGGAATTAATGTAGGGATTTTTGATAATACAATTATAAAAATTGACCTGAAAAGAACCACGCCTATTAAGAATATTAACAAAATAGCAATAAGAAGACTTATAAACAGATGGTGAAATAAATAATCGTTACCTTTTAAAAACACATAACTCTGACCTGTAATGCTTACATAATAATCTTTAGGGTTGAAAATGCTATCAATTTTTGGTTTTAAATCATTTACAATTCCTTTAATTCTTACAGAGCCAACATCAGCCATTTGAAAACTTACGCGGGTATATCGTAAGGTGCTATCCATAAATGATTTGAATTTACTTTCTTTACCAGATACAGTTGAGATGTATTCTTTCATTTTGTTAAGTTCTAATGGTGCAGGTAGTTGGTAATATTTTGGCTTACCATTATTATATGACTGATATGCAAACCGAAGAGCTTCAACAACTGAAATGGGGTTTGAAAAAACGGTATCTTCATTAAGAACAAGGTTTTGTAATCTTTTAATTTTGTAAAGAACTTTTGCGTCATTTGCAAATACACCTTTTTCTTTTTTTGTGTCAATTAATATTTCAAATGGTAAAACACCTTTAAAGTTTTTTTCGAAAAATCGCAAATCTTTATAAATAGGGTCGCTTTTAGGAAGGTCATCAACAACATACCCGATTTTTTTTATTGTAAACATTCCAAGTCCACCAATAATTGTAATTGTTGCCACAATTATATAAATAACAGTTCGTTTGTTATGAACTAAAAAATTTATTTTATCTAAAATTGCAGTAATTCTTTTACCCGAAAGATGTTGGTTCTTTTTTAATGAAGGTGTTGGCAACAAGCTTAATATTATTGTTAAAAATGTTAATGCTATTACGTAAGATGCCATCACGTTTATAGCAGCAACAACTCCAAATTCTACTAACAAAGTGCTGTTAGTAAAGTAAAATACACCAAATCCAATTGCAGTTGTAATATTTGCAAGGAAATTTGATAAACCAACTTTGCGAACCATCATGCTTAAAGCCTTTACTTTATTTCCATGACGGCGAATCTCGTCTTGATATTTATTAGTAAAAAAAATACAATTTGGTAATCCGATAACAGTAATTAAAGGTGGAATCATTGCAGATAGTATAGTAATTTGATAACCAAACAAATGAATTGTACCAACCGACCAAATTAAGCTTAAAGCCACAACTACAAGAGAATAAGCAACTACTCTGAAAGAGCGAAAGAAAAGAAAAAGTATTAATGCTGAAACTCCAATTGCTAAAATCAGAAACAAAATCATTTCATCAGAAACCGTTTTCATAAAGTGTGTACGTATGTATGGCATTCCCGAATAATGCAATTCAATATGATATTTTGACGAAAATGAATCGGCTTTACCTTTTATAGTTTCTACAATTTCGAGGCGGTCTTTTGAATTTAGTTTTTTATCATCAAAAGTAATTGCCATAATAGTGGCACTTGTTTTTTTATTTATTACAAGTCCGTTATAAAATGGCAGTGAATAAATTACTTCTTTTATGCTGTCTAATTCTGTTTGGGTAGTAGGTTTTTTATTTATTATTTGAGAAAATTCAAATTTTTTTATACTATCATTTTTAATAATGTTATATAAACTTGATATAGATAGAACTTGTTTAATTCCATTTATTGCTTTTATATTATTATTTAAATCGTAATAATCGTTAAATTTAGAAAGCTCAAAAAGAGTTGAATCCTGAAGTCCGATAACCATTACATTGCCATCTTCGCCAAACATCTTTTTAAAAGCATTGTAATCGAGCATTGCCTGGTCGTCACGAGGAAGAGGTTTTATAAATTGGTAAGAAAGCTCAATTTTACTTGCTTGCCAACCCATAAAAATTGTTATTGCTAATAGTATAAGCAGAATTGCAATTCTATTTCGTAAAATTATTCTTGCTATTGCACCCCACATTATTTTTTATTTTTAGAGGAGCAAAGTTATAATATTTTTGGGAACTTTTAAAAATTCAAATAACGTTATTGCGAGGGAAGGATTGACCGAAGTAATCTCAATACAGAGCTTCGTTTTTCCGTCAAGTCGGAACAAGTTTCCGTCAAGTCGGAACAAGTTTCCGTCAAGTCGGAACAAGTTGTGAGATGCTGAAACAAG